>CAYWOM010000001.1:0-31835 GCA_964459905.1 uncultured Polaribacter sp.
GTTTAGTGTTTAGTGTTTAGTGTTTAGTGTTTAGTGTTTAGTGTTTAGTGTTTAAAAATCAAAAATATGAGTCCAATTATATATATTTTAACAACAAACGGTTTGTTATTTTTATTGAGTATTATTTTTTATAAATTTCCACCAAAAAAAATTAATGCTATTTATGGTTACAGAACACCAAAAGCGATGTTAAATGAAGAAATTTGGGGTTTTGCAAACGGTATTTTCAACAAAAATTTATTAATTTATGCTGGAATATCATTTATAGCTGGTCTAGTTTTTGCCAATTTTACAGCAATAGAACTCACTTGGCAGCCTATGGTTTTGGTACTTTTATCTATTTTAGTAAGTATCATAAAAACAGAACGGGCTTTATCTGATAATTTTACAGATGAAGGGAAAAAGAAGTAAGTACTTTTATTTATATAAAGATTAAAGTTGATTATGAAAAAAATGGTCTTAAAAAAAGTAGTCTCACACTTAAATTTATTACCTCTTGTTGAACAAGTTAATTTTTATCGTGAAAAAAGGAAAAATAAAAAAAGTAACGATTTATTTAGAAGAAATAATCCTAATGTTAAGCTTCCTCCAGATTTTTATCTGTACGAAACTTTTACTATGAATTACGAGAAGTTTTATACTAATGGAATTCCAAGTGCAGAATGGCTTATTAATCATTTAAGTGAATTTAAAAAACTTATCTATTTTAGATTGGGTCTGTGGCACTGGAAGAATCATTAGGCATTTGCCTAGCTTATTAAATAAAACAAACTCTTTTTACGGTACCGATTACTACAAAAAATATGTTGCTTGGTGTTCAGCAAATTTAGAGGGTATTCATTTTAAAGACAATAATTTATTGCCTCCCTTAAATTTTAAAGAAAGTTTTCTAGATTTTATTTACGGAATATCAATCTTTACACATCTTTCAGAAGAATTACATTATGCTTGGATGCAAGAGCTAACAAGAATTTTAAAACCTAACGGAATACTTCTTTTAACTACTCACGGAGAGGTTCATAAGTTTAAACTTTTGCCAAAAGAACAAGAAATATATAATGCGGGTAAACTTGTTGTACACGGGTATAAAAGGAAGGAAATAGATTGTTTGCTTCTTACCAATCTCCACAATTTTTTAGAAACTTATGTAAAGAAAATAATTTAGAAGTGTTAAAACACATTCCTGGAGTAGTAAAAAACAACAAACCACAACAAGATGTTTGGGTTTTAAAAGCGCTTAAAAACTAGCCAAGACAGAAACCGATACATTTCTTCCTGGAGCAGAAATTCCGGATGCAAATTCTATGTAATGTTCATCAAAAAGATTGTCTAATCTGGCTTGTACAGAGAAATTATTATTTACAGCATAATTACAATTTACCCCAAAAATAAACCAACTTGGTGTACCATAAAATTTAGAAACATCGTTTGTAGCATTTGGGTTTACAATTGGCGTTAAATCATGGTTGTCTATGCCTTCTGTAAAGTTAAAATCTGCAATGTCTTTTTTACTATTAAATCTAAAAGCAGCTCCTAATTCTATTTTATTTTTCTTATAATTAATTTCAAACTGACCAAATAATGGCGGAATAGAAGACATCGGTTCTTGCGTATCATAGGTTCTTCCTTTTGTGTATGTTATAAAACCTGTAGTATTAAAAGTATTAGAAATTTTTCCTAAATAATTAACAGTATACCCCAAAATATAGGCGTTTCCTTTATTTTGATTAGAAACGGCATTGCCAAATTCTCCATCAAATTCTTGTTGTTTAATGCTTGCATCAGCATTAAAAACAAAATCTCTTTGAATATAATTATCTAATAAAGTATAATAAACATTTGCCCCAAAACGAAATTTACGCTTGTTGAAATATTTTTGAATTCCTATTTCTGCATTGTACGCAAATTCTGGTCTTACAGCTATATTTGGTACCGTTACGTTGCCGCTTTTTTCTCGAACTCGACCAACATCATCTATATTTGGCGATCTAAAACCCGAAGAAAGAACACTGTTTAATTGCCAGTTTTTATTAGGTCTAAACACATACCCAATTGTGGCTGTAATGGCAGCATTATCTGCGGCAATAGCGGTATCTGTTAATTGAATAAATGTTTGATCTACCCAAGTAGCTTCTAAATGCGTTTGGGTAAACCGGAAGCCAAAATTTAATGTAGATTTACTATTAAGATCTTGTCTATAAGAAGCATAAGCAGCAGAACTCATATAATTACTACCACCATCTGGATAGCGAGATTGTACTTTAAAATCGTTTAAAAAACCATTTACTTGTCCGTTTACAACGGCCAATTCTTTACCAAAAGAATTAGATTTTACATCATTATAAGCAAACTCAAAACCATACGAAAGTGTTCTTGTTTTATCTTGCGTTAATGGCACAGAAAAATCTCCATTAACGCTAAAAACATTTACCACTTCTTCTCTATAAGAACGGTCTAAACTGCCAAATTTACGTTGAATTCTACTTTCTTTTAAATTTTGATACGCGGCAGTTATAGTACCACTTTCTAACCATTTTTTATTTGGGTTGATTAGTAATTGAGACGAAATTAACAGTCGTTTTTGGGGACCATAATACCATTCTGAAAATTTTAAATCTGCAGTAGCTGTTTCATCATTTAATTCGGTTAAACGATCGAATCTTGGAACATCTGAAGAAGTAGAATATTGTAAATTAATTTTAAAATCGGTGTTTTTAGAAAGTGATACAAAGAATTTTTGCAGCACATCTGTTTGGTTATAGCCTGTATTTTGTAATAAGTTTGGGTTGTTATTTTTAGTCGGATTTTCTACATAATTTCCGCCTACATTTTCTGAATAATAAAAGACTTTACCCCAATCTTTAAAACCATGATTGCGATTTTTTCCTGCTTTTAAATCACCAAAATTACTATAAGAAACACTGGTAAAAGAGGCCCATTTTTTAAAACTTAACGCTGCAGAAACATTGGTTGTTGTTTCGTTATTTACTGAAGAATACCTAGAAAAAAACTGACTTGTAACCTTATTTTCTTCAGATAATTTAGGTGTTTTAGTATAATAATGAATAACGCCACCCAAGGCATCTGAACCATAAGTAACAGAAGAGGGACCAAAAACAACCTCGGTTTTGTCTAACATATTTGGCGCTACAGTAATAGAATTTTGTAGATGGCCTTTTCTATAAATAGCGTTGTTCATTCTAACACCATCTACCACCAATAAAACACGGTTAGATTCCATACCTCTAATTACTGGGCTTCCGCCACCAAACTGAGATTTTTGCACTTTAATACCTGGTATTGCTGCTAATAAATCTGCAGATGTTTGCGGAGAAATTTTTTGAATATCTTTGGCAGACAGCACCGCAATTTGTTCTGCAATTCTGTTTGTTTTTGCGGCACTTTTAAAAACAGATAAAACAACCTCGTCTAACTCTTCTGATTGTTTGGTTAAATAAACAATAAATTTTATGTTTTTTAAACTCGATTTTTGCACCCTTAAAACGGCATAAGAAAGATGAGAAAATACAATAATTTCGTGCTCTTTAAAAGAAGAAACACTTACAAAACCGTTGTTATCTGAAGTTAAGCTAATATTCTGATTTTCGTTAAAAACAGTAACATTTTTAACAATTTTACCTGTTTCTTTGTCTAAAACTTTTACTTTTTGAGCAAAAATTACACAATTAACAAAAAACACCAATGTAAAAAATAGATACTTCATCAACTAAAAACTGCTTCTAAAATTTGTAATGATTTTAGGTTCTTAAAACCATCCAAATGTAATTCAAAATATCGAATAATTATTTGTAAAACTACCTGTCTTTCTTGTTTGTTAAAAGACACTTTTTCTATTCCATCAAAATTTATGCCTAAGAGCTTTTTAAATTGATAAAAATGAACTCCAGAAATTACATTTTTTTGATTTATTGCATTAGAAAAATTTCCTTCTAATAAATCGAATCCCAATTTTTCGTTTTCTGATACATTTGGATAAAATCCTAAAAAACCACTTAAATTTAAAAGAAATAAGAGATGAAAATTAGCAATTTTATCATGCGAATCTAGCCAAACAAGCGCAGTTTCTAGATACTCGAAAAGCAAGTTATTTTCTTCTTCTTCTTGTATTGCATTTGCTAAAACTTCAGACAAAAATAACACCACAGATTGTTTAACAATATCTTTATAAATGGTTTTGTAAGCATAGGAAACCTGTACCTCTTTTATAGTGTTTAAATTGCCTTTGGTATTGTGGTTTGCTTCAATTTTTAAAAGTGTTAGTGGTTGAAAATAAGCTATTTTTAATCCGCCTCTTTTAGCTTTTAAAATTCCTCTAATCAAATACGATTTTAAACCTTCTTCTTGGGTATAACACCTAACTATTAAGCTAGAATCGCTATATTTTAGCGCATTTAAAACAATTGCTTTTGTGGTTACAATTGCCATTTTTAATTTACAATTGCAATTTTAGTAAAGGTAGTTTCAGAAGCATCATCATTAGACAATAAAACAATATAAATACCAGAAGCTACATTGGTTCCTGCTAAGTTTTTTTTGTTCCAAACTACTTTTCCACCTTGTAATTCTTGTCCTTCTACAACATTACTTTCAAAAACTAAATTACCAGCAACATCTATTATTTTTACGTTGGTTCCTTTTGGTAAATGCGTACCATTTCTACCATCTATAGTTACCGTTTCATGGTTTTTTAACGCTGGGTTTGGGTATGCATATACATCTCCTAAAACATCGCCAAAAGGCACAACTTTACTATTATAAGCCACAATGCCTTTGTCGGTTGCAAAATATACTTTACCAGAACTATTGTCTACAGTTATTTTTACAATTCTATTAGATGGTAAAGGTGAATTTTGTTTGCTAAAATTAGCCAATGTTGTTTGTCCGTTTGGGTTTGTATATAACACACCTCCATTATCGGTTCCAAACCACTTATTATCTGCGCCATCAACCACAATAGAATTAATTGTTTGATCTCCTAAAAGTTTTTCTCCAACACCATTTTCTTCAATAATTACTGGTGCTGCATTCGGGTTTTCATCATCAAAAATACCAGATGCATTGTTGTAAACTACCATTCCAGACCTTGTACCTAACCAAACTCTATTACTTGCATCTACAGCAATTGTTCTTACGTTTAAATCTGATAAATTACCTAAGTTGGCAGTATTTACTAAAACTTTTTTTCTAGCACCATTGTCGTTATAAATATAAACGCCATTTCTTCTGGTACCAATCCAAACGCTATTGCTTCTATCTAGAACAACTTCTGTTAAACCTATGGCTACTCTATTTGAAGTAAGAGAAGATAAGTCTATACTAGACCATTGACCACTAGAAGATAATTTTTTAAGCTCATTAGAAACACCAACATTAGACACCCATAAATTACCATTTCTATCAAAAGCTGTTCCTGCAACTCTAATGGAAACATTATCAACACGTACATCTATATCTTCTAACGGGCTGTTATTTTGATTATAAAACGTCTTAATTTCGTCATTCTCTACTTCTAATAAACCGCCTGTAGAAATACTGTTTAGATTTGTTGTTGATCCAAAAGAGCTAATAAAAACTCGATTGTCATTATCTGGATCTATGCTAATATGTGATAAATCTTTAACAGGAAAATTTGAATCATATTTAACATTTACCCATTTTTCTCCATTAAAATGAGAAAACCCTTGTTTTTTTAAATTTGGGGCATAAGTACCACTATAACCACCATAAACAATCCAAAGATTATTGTTTTGAGACGCAATATCAAAAACATCGTTTTCAAAAGGCCCTTCTGGATGAATTTCTAAATAACTTGTTGTTTGATTACCTGTTGTACTTAATAAACCAAATTCTTTGGTTGCTAGAAACAACGTATTATCTTCGAAAAAAGCGTTGTTTAATGTATAATTAAAGTCTGTATTTATAGTAAATTGAAAAACTTCATTTAAAAAAGTATTTACTATAATAGCACTGTTGTTTAAGGAAATAGAAAGATGAGAATTGGCTGGTTTAATAGCTTTAATTTCTTGAAAAAAATTGCGGTTTTCTATTAAATTACCAGCATCTAAAAGATATAATCTAGTTCCTTCGGTTGTATGTAATTGATTGTTAAATACGGTAATTTGACTAAAATTTCTGCCCGAAAACTGCTGCTGCCAATTATTAAAATCGATTAATAAACTGCTAGTTATATCTGCATTAAAAATACCTGTTTCGGTAGCTGCATAAATTCTAGAGTTAAAAATAGCTATTTGATTAATTTTTATAGAACCAGAATTATTTCCTATAAAATACGTATCACCAAATTCTAGTTTTTCTATATCGTATACCACTATTGCAAACGGTGTTGCCAAATATAGTTTATTGTTAAATTCTGTAATATGATTGATACTTTTTTCGCCAGATTGATTAAAGTTTAAGATGTCTGATGAAATGGTAATTGAACCATCTTCATCTACAACTTCTACCAAGCCGTTTTCATAACCAATTACCAATCTTTTAAATGCACTGCTGTAATAAATAGACGTGGTAACCTCTCCAGACAATCCTTGTACAGAAGATAATTTTTCTATTTCTAAAGTAGCAGTGTTATAGGTAAAAACTGCATTATCTACCAAAGCGTAAATAGTATTGTCTACTTTTACAAAATCTTTTACATTGTTGTAAGAATAAAAATCTTCCCAAGAACTACTATAGTCTGTTTGTGCAGAAATAGCCATTACAAAAAAAGATAAAAAAATTGAAAAATGGATTTTCATCATAATATTTTATACATCAAAGATATTTATTTATTGTTACAATAACGATAAAAGACCTTACATTAGTACAAATTTGAATCCTATTTTATGAGTGTAGAAATCGAAAGAAAGTTTTTAGTTAAAAACAATACTTTTAAAGAAGAATGTTATCAAGAAAAATACATAAAACAAGGGTTTTTAAATTCTGATAAAAATAGAGTGGTTAGAATTAGAATTGCTAATGAAACTGCCTTTATAACTGTTAAAGGAAAGTCTAATAAAGCCGGAACCACAAGATTTGAATGGGAAAAAGAAATTAAAAAAACAGCGGCAGAACAACTACTAATACTCTGCGAACCAGGCATTATAGAGAAAACCAGATTTCTTGTAAAAAAAGGAAATCATATTTTTGAAATTGATGAGTTTTACGGAGACAACCAAGGTTTAATAATTGCAGAAATAGAACTAAACCAAGAAAACGAGGCTTTTGAAAAACCAAATTGGTTAGGTATAGAGGTTACTGGGGCTGTAAAATACTATAACTCTAGTTTAAGTAAAACTCCGTTTAAAGATTGGTAAACCTTAATTTTTTATAGATAATAAATAGCTATAAAATGACTTAAACTACCCAACAAAACAAACAAATGAAAAATTGCATGATTAAATGGCAACTTTCTTATAGAATATAAGATTGCGCCAATAGTGTAAAAAACACCTCCGGCAAGTAATAAATATAAACCTGTTTCTGATAAGTTTTTTATTAATGGTTTTACAAAAAACACTACTTGCCAACCCATTAATAAATACATTGCTGTAGATAATTTGTCGTATTTACCTGTAAAAAATAACTTTAAAATAATTCCTATAAGTGCAAAAAACCAAACAGAAATAAACATATACCAGCCTAATTTAGAGTCTAAACCTACCAAACAAAAAGGAGTATAACTGCCCGCAATTAATACATAAATAGCAGCATGATCAAAAATATTTAATTTTCTTCTTTTTGTAGGATTTTTTGCCGCATGATAAAAAGTAGACGCTGCATATAGTATAACAAGACTTAACCCGTAAATAATAAAACTAGCAGGTTTCCAAAAACCATTATAAGAAAGCGCTTTTATAATTAAAAATGGAAAAGCAATAATGCTTGCCAGTAAACCCAAACCATGAGAAAGTATGTTTAACTTTTCTTCTGATACGGAATATTGAAAGTTTAAATTTTTACTCATTGAATTTTATTTGTATCGGTTGTGTACTTTTTATCCCCTAATAAAGAACTATTTAATAAGTTAAATGTTTTACTTTTTAAACTTTCTAAATTCTCTTGTGTTAACTCTTTTGTTGGTATAAAATTGTGTTGTTGCACTCTAAAAACTCCTGGACCGCCTTTTAAATAATTCCAAGAAAAAAGTCTTTTACAATCAAAATAAGCTTGTGGTACAATGGGTATTTTAAATTCTATAGCCAAACTAAAAGCACCGTTTTTAAAAGGTGCTAAAACCACCTCTTCTGGTGGCACTAAGCCTTCTGGAAAAATTGCCATACTAACACCATTTTGCAACCTCTTTTTTGCCATTTCAAAAACTCTCTTTCTACTTTTTGGGCTTTTTCTATCGACCATAATTACCACTCTTTTGTAGAAAAATCCGAAAATAGGAATTTTTGCCAACTCTTTTTTTCCAACAAAAACAATGGGGTTTTTACTAGATACAATCAATACAAAAGGATCCATTATAGAGGCATGATTCGGACAAAACATATAGCTTTTATTTGGAGCTATTTTTTCATCAAACTGAAAATTTAATCGAAAACCCATACCGTAGATTAAAATTTTAGACCAAATTCTAATCATTTTCCACATTATGTGATAATATTCTTCCTTAGCTGTTAAAATTAGTAAAAAGGGGCACATTATTAAAATTGTAACAATCATTAAAATGTAAAACCACAAACGCCAAAGAATTAAAAAAGGGATTTTAATGTATTTCATAAAAAACCAAATGTAGTAATATTCTTTTGTTTGATAGATTTTCTGAAACAAAACCTTATTTTTACCGTCGCAAACGGCTTAAATATCTAGCTATTGCACAAATTATAATAAAAATACAATTCATGTCAAGAATTTTAACAGGCGTACAAAGTACAGGAACACCGCATTTAGGAAATTTATTAGGAGCTATTTTACCAGCCATAGAAATGGCAAATAACCCAAAAAATGAAGCTTTTTTATTTATTGCAGATATGCATTCTTTAACCCAAATTAAAGATGGAAACATTTTAAGAGAAAACACCTATAGCACTGCAGCAACTTGGTTAGCTTGCGGTTTAGATATTTCTAAAACTGTTTTTTATAGACAAAGCGATGTTCCAGAAACAGCCGAATTAACTTGGTATTTAAGTTGTTTTTTTCCGTATCAACGTTTAACATTAGCGCATAGTTTTAAAGATAAATCCGATAGATTAGCAGATGTAAACGCAGGTTTATTTGTGTATCCAATGTTAATGGCTGCAGATATTTTATTATACGATGCAGAAGTGGTTCCGGTTGGAAAAGACCAATTGCAGCATTTAGAAATGACACGAGATGTAGCCAGTAGATTTAATAATTTGGTAGGCGATACTTTAGTTTTACCACAAGCAAAAATACAAGAACATACAAAGTTAGTTCCTGGAACTGATGGCGAAAAAATGAGTAAGTCTAGAAATAATATTATCAATATTTTTTTAGCTGATAAAAAGCTTCGCAAACAAATTATGGGAATTAAAACTGATAGTTTAGGCTTAGAAGACCCCAAAAACCCTGATACAGATAATGTATTTGCATTGTATAAATTACTAGCTTCTGATGCTCAAATAATAGAAATGAGAGCAAATTATGAAGACGGAAATTATGGTTACGGGCATGCAAAACAAGCTTTGTATGAACTTATTGTAGCCAAATTTACAACGGTTAGAGAACGTTACCATCACTTTATGGATAACAAAAACGAAATTGATGATGCCTTAGCTATTGGAAAACAAAAAGCAAAAAAGGTAGCAACAGTAGTTTTAGAAAGAGTGCGAACAAAAGTGGGCTACTAAAAATTTCTTATATTATTAATAAAACAGACCTCACAAATTTTAAAATTTGTGAGGTCTGTTTTATTTTACAAAAGAGCAGTAAATTTTTTTGCTCTGTTTTATAACCATTGGCAAATAATGCCGCCCATAAGTGCCAAACTTACAATCCAAAAACCAGTATTTATAGCAACATATTTTACACTTTTCTTTTCGAACATTGCAATAATAGCTAAAACCGGAAGCACAAAAGCAATACCTGTCATTATACCATGTATAACACCATGTGTAAACGATCTAAAGCGATCTCCATAATTTGTAATAAAATTTTGAAAATAGGTATAAGCTGCGCCAGTTTGTTCATTAAAACCAGGCTCATTAATTAATGTTTGAAAAATACCCATTTGATGAATAACAATAAATTGTAAAAAGAAGGCTATTAAAAGACTAAATAAATAACTAAGAACAAATACCTTAATCATATTTTGTCCTTCAAGAGATTCTTTCGTAAAATTCATTTCTTTCATCCAAGCATTTCCAAATAAAGGACCATACCATATAAAGCCAATAACCATTGGCACTAAAGCTGCTACAAACAGCATTAAAAAATTTGTTTCCATAATAAAGTTTGTTTTGGTTTATCTCAAATATAAGAAATAACTTTTTGATTATTAGTTAATTACTTTAAAATAGATTGATTTTTTTTATCTTTTAATCTAAAATATGAAACAGAGAATCTTAAATGAAAATCAATATTATTTTTAACAAAAAGAGGCTTTACCTGGTTATAAGTGTTAAAAATAAGTAGCTAATTAATTTTCATCGATTTTCCAATAGCTTCTAACTCAAACAAAAAAGCTCTTTTATTTACAGAAGGTGCGTAGGTAAATCCTTCAAAAACAATAAGTCTGTTGTTCTTTTTATCTACCACTGTATAATTTACAAACGGGCCTGCCATAAAATCGTTTTTAACTTCCCATTTTCCGCGAGTTTCATAGGCTTTTTTACCATCAATTTTTGCATCAAAAGTAAATGGTGTATAAGCTTCTTCTGTAATCATGTGCATGGTTTCTGGGTCTGAACCTGGAATGTGTTTTTTACCAATTCTATTTCTAACAGCAACAATACTATCTGCCACTGTATTTTCATCTGTTAAAGGAACTGAATATATTAAAATATTATTGCTACCTGTTTTTGCAATTCCGCTTGTTAAATGATGACGTAACCATAAAAATTCTCCTGTATCATCTACAGTATTAAATTTATTATGAATAGTAAATGAAACGCCTAAATTTTGAAGTGTTTTAAATTTAGAATCGTCTAATTTTGTTTTTGCAAATACACCTTGTGTCATTTTTATATCTGTTTCTATAAAGGTATTTATAATTTCTTTTTTATGCTTTTGAAACATCTTTACAATACCTGCATCGTCTTTTGCATAGACATAAATAATAGTTTGCGGCTGTGCATATACATTGTGTTTAATAGAAAAATTTTCTTTGTCAGACGTTCCAATAACTAAAATATTTCTACTTACTTTCATCATACTTCCAAAACCATTTGGCGCCACTTGAGATACCTTTAAAATAGGTTCTGGTTGGGGCAAACCAACCATTAATTCGCCAAATGCATTTCTAATTTCTTTACCAACATCGCCTGTCCAATCGCTAGATTTAGTAACCACCATTACTTTATTTACTTTGCCGATAGAAGTACGCATTACAAATTTATCATTTCCTGTGCATGATGCTAGTAAAAATGTTATTATACAAATTGAAAATACTTTTTTCATAGGTTTTGTTTTTAACTGGTTTTAAGTTTGGTTTAAGCTATAAACTTTTAGGGGTCAAATATTGTTCCAATTTATAATAATATCAACAGAAACATTTATAAAATTTTAAGTACTGCTAAAAAATGAATTTTACTTTTTAACTATGTGTATTAAAAAACTGTTGTTTTTAGCGATATTTTTAAATGGTTATTTTTTTTTATTTGTTGATTTTTAAAAATTAAGACGGTACTTTCTTCGGATAAATATACAATCTTTGTCCTATTTTTAATCGATTATTTTTTAGTCGATTCCATCGTTTTAAATCGCTTACTCGCACCCCGTATTTATTGGCTATTTTTCCTAAAAAATCGCCACTTTTTACTTTGTAACGAATACGTTTATCCATTTCAAAATATTTAGGTAAGGGTTTTTCTCTTTTAGCATCATCTTGTGCTGCCAGGGTGTAAATTTCTTTTTCTTTGTCTAAAAATTCTACCATTTTAGAACTTGGCAATCTTAGCGCATACTTTCTGTCTTTTATAAACGGTATTATTTCTAATTTGTAAGACGGGTTTAACTTTGCCAACGTTTCTGTATCAAGATTTATTTTTTCTGAAATCTGATCTAAACTAACGGTTCTTTTTACACGAATTGTATCTGTTTGAAAATTAAAAAATTCAGGAATTTCAGCATAAATATTATGTGCTTCTGCATATTCAAAAACATACATTGTAGCATAAAAAGCGGGTACATAACCTGCTGTTTCTCTAGGTAAATAAGGTCTTATATTCCAATAATTGGTAAAACCACCAGATCGTTTTATGGCTTTGGTTACATTTCCTGGGCCTGAATTGTAAGCTGCTAAAGCCAAATCCCAGTCACCAAATATTTTATATAATTGACTTAAATATTTACAGGCAGCAACGGTTGCTTTTACAGGGTCTTGGCGCTCATCTACATAAGAACTTACTTTTAAATCGAACTGTTTTCCAGTACCATACATAAATTGCCACAAGCCTGTTGCCCCAACTCTCGATTTTACTTTGGGTCTTAAAGCAGATTCTACAATGGCTAAATATTTCATTTCTAAAGGCACATCATATTGGTCTAAATATTGCTCAAACATTGGAAAATAATATTTGGCTTTTGCCATTAATGCTGGATAGTATTTTTTTCTCTGCAATAAATAACTATTAATTACCTTTTCTAAAGCCGGATTGTAAGCTAAATTAAATGGCGTTTTATTGTTTAATGCAGAAAGACGCACTTTTAATAAATCTGTAGTTAAAACAGTGGTAGTGTTACCAATAATATCTTTATCATTAATTACATAAACCAGCGTATCTATTAAAGGCGAATTAAATTTTTCTTCAACAAATAAACTATCTATTGTTTTTAAATCAACATCCGTAAAAAAGGCTTTTTTAAGGGGTTCTTTGATAGAATCTTTAGCAATAAAAATTGTATCTACTTTAATTTCGGAGATTAAAATACTATCTATTTTTTCTTGTGATAAAACTGTAAAAGGAAGTATTAGAAAGAAGAAAAGTTTTTTTTTCATTTTTTGTTTTAAATATCGACGTTCATTTTTCTTGAGGACAGTTATAAAAGGCGCAACCTTTCTTTTAATGCTACAAATTAAGCTCTAAAACAATTGGGCAATGGTCTGAATGTTTTGCTTCTGATAAAATATAAGCTCTAGAAATTTTTTCTTTTAAAGGTTCAGATACCATGGCATAATCTAAACGCCAACCTTTGTTATTAGCTCTAGAATTAGCTCTATAACTCCACCAAGAATACGCTTGCTTTTCTGGATTTAAGTATCTAAAACTATCTAAAAAACCATTGTTTATAAAATTGCCCATCCAAGTTCTTTCTTCGGGTAAAAAACCAGAAACATTTTTCATTTTTGGGTTGTGAATATCTATTGCTTCGTGACAAATATTATAATCTCCACAGATTACTAAATTCGGAATTTCTTGTTTTAAATTATTGATGTATTCTTGAAATTCATCCATATAATTAAACTTAAAATTTAACCTTTCTACATTGGTTCCAGAAGGCAAATACAAACTCATTACAGAAACATCATTAAAATCTACCCGAAGGTTTCTACCTTCAAAATCCATGGTTTCTATACCTGTACCATATTCTATATGATTTGGTTTTTCTTTACAAAAAATAGCTACGGAAGAGTAACCTTTTTTTTGTGCAGAAAACCAATAATGATAAGGATAACCAGCGTTTTCGAACTCGGTTACATCTACTTGTTCTTTGTGTGCTTTGGTTTCTTGAATACAAATTACATCTGGGTTTGCAGCAACTAACCAATCTATAAAACTCTTTTTTAAAGCGGCTCTAATGCCGTTTACGTTGTATGATATTATTTTCATAAAAGTTCCTTTTTTAATTTCCTTGAAGAAGAAAATACTCTTGTGTTAATTAATTGTAGTTCTGGTAATGCTAAAACAGCAATGTTTAAAAATGCTAAACGTCCATTTCTGGTATGTTTCCAGTAACAATTAAAGTACCTTCTGTAGCGTTTTTAATTTCTTCTACAGAAACCCCTGGTGCTCTTTCTAGTAAATGAAAGGCATTATTTTTAACTTCTAAAACTGCTAAATTAGTAACTACTTTAGTTACACAACCAACACCTGTTAATGGTAAAGAACAGCGTTTTAAAATTTTAGATTCGCCCCGTTTGTTAGAATGCATCATGGCTACAATTATATTTTCTGCAGACGCTACTAAATCCATAGCACCACCCATACCTTTTACCATTTTTCCTGGAATTTTCCAGTTGGCAATATCTCCATTTTCAGAAACTTCCATTGCTCCTAAAATAGTTAAATCTACATGTTTACCTCTAATCATTGCAAAACTCATAGAAGAGTCAAAAAAACTTGCGCCTGGCATTGTGGTTATGGTTTGCTTACCTGCATTAATAATATCGGCATCTTCTTCTCCATCAAAAGGAAAAGGACCCATTCCTAAAACACCGTTTTCACTTTGAAATTCTACTTCTATATCCTCTCTTACATAATTAGCTACCAAAGTTGGAATTCCGATACCTAGATTTACGTAAAATCCGTTTTGAACTTCTTGTGCGATTCTTTTCGCTATCCCGTTTTTATCTAACATAATTAGCTTTTTTGTCTTACAGTTCTTTGTTCAATTCTTTTCTGGTAATCTTTTCCTTGAAAAATGCGTTGTACAAATATGCCTGGAATATGAATATTGTTTGGTTCTAAGGTACCAACCGGCACTAATTCTTCTACCTCTGCAACAGTAATTGTAGCGGCACCACACATATTTGGGTTAAAATTTCTAGAAGTTCCTTTAAAAACTAAATTTCCTGCAGCATCTCCTTTCCAAGCTTTTACAAATGCAAAATCGGCTTTAAAAGCGGGTTCTAAAACGTACATTTTACCATCAAATTCTCTTGTTTCTTTTCCTTCAGCAACTTCTGTTCCGTAACCAGCTGGTGTATAAAATGCAGGAAAACCAGCCTGTGCAGCTCTACATTTTTCTGCTAAAGTACCTTGTGGCGTTAACTCTACATCTAGTTCGCCAGATAACATTTGTCTTTCGAATTCATCATTTTCGCCAACATAAGAAGAAATCATTTTTTTAATTTGTTTTCCTTGAAGCAACAAGCCCAAACCAAAATCGTCTACACCAGCATTATTAGAAATACACGTAACCTCTCTAACATTTAGTTTTACCAGTTCAGAAATTGCATTTTCTGGAATTCCGCACAAACCAAAACCACCTAACATTAAAGTCATTCCGTTTTTAACACCTTGCAAAGCTTCTTGTACGTTATTTACTTTTTTATTAATCATGGTTTTTCTTTTTTTAAAATTCTAGAACTACACTTTTACAAGTTTCATATAAGAACTCTGCGTTAGAAGTCTGTATCTTCTTCGGGAGTTACACCTTTTTTATCACCGTCTTTATTATCAGAATTTTCTTCGCAATTAATATTGATGGACAAGTTTTCTGGCTTTTCAAAATCTTTTTGGCTAATATTTAAGGCAGTGTCTGCATAACATTTTTTCATAAAAAGTGCCCAAGAAGGTAAAGACATAGTTGCTCCTTGTCCTTTTGCTATTCCTGCAAAATGTACTGCTCTATCCTCTCCACCCGTCCAAACTCCTGTGGCTAAATTTGGTACAATTCCCATAAACCAACCATCAGATTGATTTTGTGTTGTACCTGTTTTACCAGCAATAGGGTTTGTAAATTTATAAGGGTGACCTGTTATATATCCTGGTTTTTTCCATGGTAAACGTAAACGAACTCCAGAACCAGCAGTTGTAACTCCTTTTAACAAATCTAAAATTACATAAGCTGCTTCTTCACTTAAAACCTCTTTTGTTTCTGGTGTAAATTGTTCTAAAACGGTTCCGTTTTTATCTTCGATTCTTGTTAAAATCATTGGGCTTACTCGCAAACCTTTATTTGCAAATGTGCTATAGGCGCTTACCATTTCTAATAATGATAAATCTACGGCTCCTAATGCAATAGATGGGTTTGCTTTAATATCACTGTCTATACCAGCAGCTTTTGCCAAACGTACTACATTTTCTGGCGTTACCATATCTATTAATCTTGCAGACATTGTATTTACAGAACCTGCCAAACCATCTTTTAAGGTTAGCATACCACCATATTTTTTATTAGAATTTTCTGGTGTCCATGGTTTTGGTATTCCGTATTTGCCTTTTGGAATGGTGTATAATGTGTTTGGAAACTCGTTACAAGGAGACAATCTTAATTGGTTAATTGCGGTTGCGTATACAAAAGGTTTAAATGTAGAACCTACTTGACGCTTTTGTTGTTCTACAGCTTCGTATTTAAAATACTTGTTGTTTATACCACCAACCCAAGCTTTTATATGACCTGTTTGTGGCTCTATAGAAACTAAACCAGAGCGCAAAAAGTACTTATAATAGCGAATAGAATCGTTTGGCGATAAAATAGTATCTATATCTCCTTTCCACGAAAAAACTTTCATTGCTGTTTTTTTATTGAAAATATCGTTGATATATTTTGATGATTTACCTGCACTTTTTAGACGTTTGTACCTGTCGGAGTTTTTCTTAGCACGATCTAAAGTTGTCTTTATCTCACTTTCATTAATATCATAAAAAGGTGCCGTTTTGTTTCTTTTCTGCTCTTTAAAAAAATACGTTTGTAAATTAGATACATGCTCTTTTACAGCTTCTTCTGCATATTTTTGCATTCTAGAATCAATAGTTACATAAATTTTTAAGCCGTCACTAAAAATATCATATTGTTCGCCGTTTGGTTTTGGGTTATTTTTTACCCATTTTCGCATTACTTTTTGCAAATGGCCTCTAAAATAAGTTGCCAAACCAACATCATGACTTTCTGGTGTGTATTTTATTTTAAAAGGTAATTTCTGTAATGAATCTTTTTCTGTTTCGGTAATAAAACCGCTTCTGTTTACTTGTTTTAAAACAACATTTCTTCGTTGTTTTACTTTTGCTTGTCTTCTTAATGGATTAAAATAAGAAGAGTTTTTTAACATACCTACTAACATTGCAGATTCTTCTAAAACAAGGTCTTTAGGTTCTTTACCAAAATAGATTCTTGCTGCAGAACGAATACCAACAGCCTGATTTAAAAAATCGTATTTATTTAAATACATGGCAATTATTTCTTGCTTTGTATATTGTGTTTCTAGTTTTGTAGCAACTACCCATTCTTTTACTTTTTGCAAGACTCTCTTAATTTTATTGGGAGATCTTTTACCTGTAAATAACATTTTTGCTAATTGTTGGGTAATAGTACTTGCACCGCCACTTCCTGGTTTTAAAACTGCTCTTGCGGTTCCTCTAAAATCGATACCTGCATGCTCGTAAAAACGCTCGTCTTCTGTAGCAACTAAAGCATTTACTAAATTTGCAGGAAGTTCTTTATACTTTATTGGAGTTCTGTTTTCTTTTGCATATTTACCAATGGTTTTACCGTCTATAGAAATAACTTCTGTAGCTAGATTTGTTTCTGGGTTTTCTAAATCTTCAAAGGTTGGTAAAGCGCCTAAAACGCCCCAAGATGCCAATATAAAAAGGAGCACTAAAGAGAAAAATCCGCCAAGGATAATGCCCCAAAACCATTTTATATATTTGCTAAAATTTGTTATTTTTTTTGTTGCCATAATAAAAATTGCTTCTCAACATGGTTGAGGTTTCATTAATTTTTCTTTCCCGTAAAAACGGGATTTTAATCTAATTTTTCGATACTAAAACCTACATCACTAATGCCTTCTAAAAAAGGAATTGGCGCTGTTTCGCCATTTTTTCGCATTGCTTGACGTACACTAAATGTATATTTTCCTGCAACTGGAAATGCTTTTTTTTCTTTATAAAATAATTTATTATCTTTAATTTCTGTAAATCCTTCTCCTAAAAAATTTCCTAAGTTATCTGTCATTTCATAGTGAAGTGTATCAACAATAATTGTTCCGTTCGGGAAATTTAATGCTGTTATTAAATACAAATTACTAAACGGATACTTATTGGTACTTCTAATATTGATAAATAAATTTTTTGGTGAAATTGTATCGTTTACATCAAACTGAAAAACAACTTTTTTATTGGCTTCCCAAGATATTTTTTCTATGTTTTTATATTGATTAAATTCTGTTACATCATTGCAAGAAATCATCAAAAAAAATAGACATACAGCTATTAAAAAAATATTATTTTTCTGAATCGCTTTCATTTTTTGACCTATTATTATTCCGATTTCTATTGTTGTTTTTTCTTGGTTTTTGTACTTTTTTTACCGCTGTATTTGGTTCACTTTCAGTTGCTTTGGCATTCGGGCTAGAAGCTGCATTTGGTCTAGGTCTTGGTCTTGGTTTAGGCTTTGGTTTTTGATCAGAATTATTTTGCGTCTTATTATTTTGTTGTTTAGCCGCAGGTTTTCTATTTTGTACTGGCTTTGCTTGTATATTATTACCCGCTGCAACTGGTTTTTTTTTGTTTTTATTTCTAGTATTTCTTCTGCGTTTACTTGTTTTTGGAGCATCGAAACGTGTTAAACTATCTTGGCCAACGGCGTCTTCGAAATCTACTTTTACAGGAACTTCTACATCAGATTCATACTCTTCTAACGGCATCGATTTCTCGTTGTTTTTGTTTAATTCAATAATTTCTAACACTTGTTCTAGCGTTAAACGAAACCATTTAAATCGTTCTTCTTTGTAGGTGTACCAAAGGTGATTTTTAAAAATATCCATCTTTATAAAAACAGCTTCTCCTTTTTCGGTTTTTAAAACCAAATCTTGCTTTGGAAACGTTTTTAAAGCATCTAAATAGGTGTCTAATTCAAAATTTAAACAGCATTTTAATTTTCCGCATTGCCCTGCTAACTTTAACGGATTTAGAGATAATTGTTGGTAACGTGCCGCAGATGTAGATACTTTTCTAAAATCTGTTAACCAAGTAGAACAACACAACTCTCTACCGCAAGAACCAACGCCACCTAATCTTGCAGCTTCTTGCCTTGCGCCTACTTGTTTCATTTCTACACGAATAGAAAATGCGCCTGCTAAATCTCTAATTAATTGTCTAAAATCTACACGAGATTCTGCGGTATAATAAAAGGTTGCTTTGTTACCATCTCCTTGATATTCTACATCAGACAGTTTCATTTGCAAACCTAAACGCCCAAGAATTTCTCTTCCTTTGCGTTGTGTTTCTTCTTCTTTACCTCTTGCTTGTTGCCAAATGTCTATATCTCTTTGGCTTGCTTTTCTGTAAATTTTCTTTACATCTTCATGATCTTCGGTAATTTTGCGCTTTTTCATTTGCACTTTTACCAATTCGCCTGCTAAAGAAACAGTACCAATATCATGCCCCGGAGAACCTTCTACCGCAACAATATCTCCCATAGTAATGGTGATATTTTCTGGGTTTTTATAAAAATGTTTTCTTCCGTTTTTAAATCGGACTTCAAAAATATTAAATCTTTCTTGTCCGCTTGGTAATGTCATATTAGAAAGCCAATCAAAAACGGCTAATTTACTTCCGCTTCCGCAACTTCCTCCTGTACCACAATTACCATTACTCTTACAACCTTTTGGTACGCCATTTTCTGTTGTACCACAACTTCCACATGCCATGTAATTTATATTTTAGTTGGTTGATGTTTACTAATTTTTGGTTATGGAATAAAACCAAAAACCAGTAACTAATAACTAGCAACCAATATCGTTTATAATTCTGATTGTTAAGCAGCTACAAAAAAGCAACTTAACAAAGTCTAATTAGTAAATGTACGGAATCTGCGGGAATCTAAAAAGGGTTTTTTTTTTAGACATGTTTGATTTTGAAACGCAACAGTTTCAGTGATTTCTAAAATCGTTTCTAAATCGAAGTCTACAATATTTCCATCCTCTAAAACTTCTGCTGCTAAATATAAAAAATCTTTAGTATCATCATTACAACCTTTTTCAGTAATAAAATCGTTAAAAGTAGTTACATAACCTCCTCTTTCATTTACTTGGCTTTCTAACCAAGTTCTTTGTTCTGCATAATCTACAGATTCTTGTGGTTTAAAAAACAAACACTTTCTTAATTCTATAATTGCTATTTCGTCTGCAGTTGGCACGGGTGGATTTGGAACGGTTGAAACTCCTTAACCTCTGCCACCTCCTCCAGGATTACTCCTAGGGTTGTTTGTGTCATTACCAATTGGCATTCCTCTAAAACCTGAAGTACCACCAGAATCTAAAAGGTCGCATGAGAATACTGTTACATCTGCAAATCTACAAATACTTCCTTCACAATTATCATCACCAGTATCAGTACATAGACTAACGGTTGTAAATTCTAAATAACAGCTTCTACCTCTATTTTAAGAGGTCGAATTAGTTTCAATTATTTTATTAAAATACCTTTCTAATAGTAACGTATAATGTAAATCATATATATTTTTAACTCCTACAAAATTTTTTAAATTGAATATATAATTATGCTGCCTCATATATTTTATTGCTGGTTCATATCTTATAATAAATAGAAATGTATGGGCTGCATAACTATTGCTAAAGCTTACTTTTTAAACTTTAAAACTTCACTTCTACCTTTTTTAAAGATTTTATTACTATTTCCTTTGCCTTTTCTTAGTTCTTTTTGCTCCTCAAAAGTTAGCTGTATAATTTCTTGGCAATCTGTAGAACATGTATTTTCCATAGATTTAGAACAAGCATCGCATTGAATAAATAACAAATGACAAGCTTCATTTGCACAGTTTGTATGCTCATTACAAGAGTTGCCACATTGGTGGCAATTAGAAACTACATCATCGGTAATTTTTTCTGCTCTTCGGTGGTCAAACACAAAGTTTTTACCAATAAATTTATTTTCGATGCCTTCTTCTTTTACTTGGCGAGTGTATTCTATAATACCGCCTTCTAATTGAAAAACGTTCTTAAAACCTTTGTGTTTGTAATAGGCCGATGCTTTTTCGCAGCGAATTCCGCCAGTACAATACATTAATAAGTTTTTATCTTCTTTATTGTCTTTTAAATCTTCTTCTATAATATCTAAAGAGTCTCTAAAAGTATCTACATCTGGAGTGACAGCACCATTAAAATAACCAATTTCACTTTCATAATGATTGCGCATATCTACACAAACCGTATCTGGGTTGGCCAACATTTTATTAAATTCTGCTGCATTTAAATGCACTCCTTTATTGGTAACATCAAAAGTTGTGTCATTTAAACCATCGGCAACAATTTTGTTTCTAACTTTTACTTTTAGCTTTAAAAACGATTTATTATCTTGTTCTACAGCAACATTTAAACGAATATCTTTTAGAAAAGAAATGGTATCTAATTGCTTTTTTAAGGCCAAAAAGTTTTCGGCAGTAACAGACAATTGTGCATTGATGCCTTCGTAAGAAACATAAATTCTACCCAAAACATCTAAAACGTTCCATTCTAAGAACAATTTATCTCGTAAGATTTGTGGGTTTTTTATATTAAAATATTGATAAAAAGAAATAGTAAGGCGGTCTTTACCAGCTTTATCTATTAATGCAGCGCGTTCTATGGCGCTTAACTTATTGTACAGTTGCATGCTATACTTTTTTAGTTAATGATTATTAATAAGATTACAAAATTACGTTTTTTGTTTATAATTTATGTAATTGCGAGGAAGAATGACCAAGCAATCTATTTTTTAAATGTAAGAGATTGCTTCTTTCCTAGAAATGACAAAGGTCTTTAAACAATTTTAGCCCAGATTGAAGCATTTGTTTGAGCTCTTTTTTGCCTTTTTAGGCAAAAAAAGCGAGTGCGGAAAGCTGGAAATAGCTTCAAAAAAAATAAAAAGTTTAATTTTAAACATCTGCAAAACATGTATATCAATTTTAAACTTTGGTTTATTTATAGCGTTTAAACTGGTTTATTTCATCCTTTTTTTTAGCATCTTTGCAGGGTTATTAATTATAATCTATAAAAATGAAAGTAGCTGTAGTTGGCGCAACCGGAATGGTTGGCACAGTAATGTTAAAAGTTTTAGAAGAACGTAACTTACCTATAACGGAATTAATTCCTGTAGCTTCTGCAAGATCTGCTGGTAAAAAATTAGGGTATAAAGGCAAGGATTATACCGTTGTAACCTTAGAAGATGCCCTAAAAATGACCCCAGATATTGCGTTATTTTCTGCTGGTGGAGATACTTCTTTAGAATGGGCACCTAAATTTGCGCAAATTGGTACTACTGTTATAGATAATTCTTCTGCCTGGAGAATGGATCCAACAAAAAAATTGGTGGTTCCAGAAATTAATGGCGATGTTTTAACTGCGGATGATAAAATTATTGCAAATCCTAATTGTTCCACTATTCAATTAGTTGCGGCTTTAGCACCTTTGCACAAAAAATATAAAATGAAACGCTTGGTAATTTCTACGTATCAATCTGTTTCTGGAACCGGTGTAAAAGCTGTGCAGCAACTAGATAATGAAGAAGCTGGCGTTGATGGTGAAATGGCGTACCCGCATAAAATTGGTAGAAATGCATTACCACATTGCGATGTTTTTTTAGAAAACGGCTACACAAAAGAAGAAATGAAATTGGTAAAGGAACCCAAGAAAATTTTACGCGACGATTCTTTTTCTGTAACAGCAACTGCGGTTAGAATACCTACTGCTGGTGGGCATTCTGAGGCTGTAAATGTGCAGTTTTTAAATGATTTTAATGTTAATGAGGTACGTGCTATTTTAAGCGAAACGCCTGGTATTATTGTGCAAGATGATTTAGCAAATAATGTATACCCAATGCCAATAAACGCACATAATAAAGATGAAGTTTTTGTTGGACGAATTAGACGAGATGAATCTCAAGAAAATACCTTAAATTTGTGGATTGTTGCAGATAACCTAAGAAAAGGGGCGGCAACCAACACAGTTCAAATTGCCGAATATTTAATTGCAAATAATTTGGTGTAACATATATATTTTTAATGGCAACATTTTACAAAGTAAACGTACAAGAAGTAAAACAAGAAACCGCAGCTGCGGTTTCTGTTGTATTTAGTATCCCCGAAAACTTAAAATCAGAATTTAATTTTACAGCCGGGCAATACATTACACTTCAACAAACAATTAATAACGAAAAAATTAGAAGAGCGTATTCTATCTGTTCTGCTCCAAATAGTGGCGAAATTAGAGTGGCTATAAAAACAGTAGAAAACGGCACATTTTCTACATACGCAACAGCGCAACTAAAAGTGGGCGATGAAATTGAAATTACGGCTCCTGAAGGTCGGTTTTTATTAAATACTGAAGCCAATAAAAACTATATCGGTTTTGCTGCAGGTTCTGGAATTACACCTATTTTATCAATGGTAAAATCGGTTTTAGAAACAGAAAATACGGCTACTTTTACGCTAATTTACGGAAACAAATCTATTGCAGATACTATCTTTTTTGAAGAATTAAACAGCTTAAAAGAAACCTATACAGATAGATTTATGCTGCATTATATTTACAGCAGAGAAAATGTAAAAAATGGTTTACGTGGCAGAATTGACGAAAACGTTACTAATTACTTTGTAAAAAACATGTACAAAGAAACTTCTTTTAATGCGGCTTATTTATGCGGCCCAGAAGAAATGATTAAGCTGGTTTCTAAAACATTAAAAAACAATAAAATTGCGAAAGAAAATATTTATTTCGAGCTTTTTACAGTTGCTGATGATGCCAAAAAAGTAGACCAAATAAAAGAAGGAACCACCCAAATTACCGTACTTTTAGATGATGAAGAAACTACCTTTACCATGCAACAAACAGATGATCTTTTGGCAGCAAGTTTGCGCAACGATTTAGACGCGCCGTATTCTTGCCAAGGTGGTGTTTGTAGTTCTTGTTTATGTAAAGTTACCCAAGGAAAAGCGGTAATGGTTAAAAATGCTATTTTAACGGATGGCGAAATTGCAGACGGGTTTGTTTTGGCTTGCCAGGCATACCCAACAACAGCTAAAATTACTGTAGATTTTGATGATGTTTAAAATATGTGTAACTGTTTAATAGTAAAGTTAGTTTGCTGAAAATTATTTAATCTTTTCAATTTTTGAATCTTTAAAGCTCTTTATAATGGATTTTTACGACTTTAAAAATGCCTTTTTAATAGGTTTTTTCATGGCATTTATGATTGGCCCTGTGTTTTTCATGCTTATTCAAACCAGTATTTTAAAAGGCGCAAGAGCTGCAATTGCATTTGATTTAGGTGTTATACTTGGCGATTTATCTTTTATATTAATTGCATATTATGGTAGCAGACCTATATTAGAAAAAATAAAAGACGACCCAAGACTTTTTTTTATAGGTGGTTTGGTATTAATTATTTATGGCTTAATTACTTATTTAGAAAAAGAAAACAAAAAAGACGCTCTAAAATCTGCAAAAAGTATTGACGTACTTATTATTAAAAATAATTACCTAAAACTCTTTATTAAAGGTTTTTTCTTAAACTTTATAAATGTTGGGGTTTTGGCCTTTTGGCTAGGAACTGTTTTAGTAATTGGGCCAACTTTAAAAATGGATCAAAATGCTATTTTTTGGTATTTTGGCACCGTACTTCTCGGTTACTTTATAACCGATTTAGGAAAAATATTTTTAGCAAAACAATTAAAAAATAAAATGACTCCACCAGTAATTTATAGGGTAAAAAAAATTATGGGAATTATTTTAATTATTTGCGGTGTTTTCTTAATGCTAAAAGGGTTTATACCAAATGAAAAAATTGATAGTTTCATACAACTAGGGGAATAAAAAAAGCGAAGTTTTCACCTCGCTTATTAATTATGTTTTTAAAAGAAACTTACTTTACTTCAAAAACATTATTATCATTATTAACATCAGCCATTAATTTACTTTTATCAATAGTAACAGATTTTACGGTTTTTGCTGTTATAAATGAATAGGTTGGGTGTGCCCAAGTCCAATCTTCTATAACAGTTCTTGTTGTTGGTTTATTGCTTCTCATCATTCGTAATGGAATATTAAAACGCTCTGTAGAACCATCTGTATAAGTTACTTCTAGATCTATTGGCATTGGCATTTTTCCAATTCTTTCTAGCGTTATTTTTTTTGCATTAACAGCTTTAATTCCATAATCAATTGTATGTGTAGTTTGTGTCCATTCGTTTAAATACCAATCTAAATGAATGCCCGAAACTTTTTCCATAGAACGTTTAATATCATTAGGCGTTGGGTGTTTAAAGCTAAAATCTGTAAAGTATTTTTTAATTCCTTTTGCAACATTATCTGCACCAATTACATATTCTAATTGACTTAAAAACATACTTCCTTTTACATAACTTGCCACACTATATGCTGTGTTTACATGGTATCTATCTGCATGTGTTGTTAACGGTTCTTCTATATTATTTTCTATTACATAATTATAACCTCTGTAGGGTCCTGTATTTGGATTTTTAGCTCCTTTTTGTAAAATTTGATGAGATGCTTTGTTAGAAATATAACTTGTAAAACCTTCATCCATCCAAGGATGTAAGCTTTCATTTGAGGCTAACAAGAACTGAAACCAAGTATGTGCCATTTCGTGCGCAGTTACTCCAAAAAGACTTCCAAATTTACGTTTTCCTGTAATTAAAGTAGCCATTGCATACTCCATTCCGCCATCTCCACCTTGTATTACAGAATATTGTTTGTATGGATATTTACCAACATGCTCACTAAAATAAGTCATTAATTCAGCAGTTTTAGGCTGTAAATCTTGCCAGTTTTTAAGATAATCTGCTTCTAAGTTTTTCTTGTATAAAAAATGTAGATCAATTCCGTTTTCCATTTTTAAAACATCGTGTTTATAATCTGGATCTGCAGCCCACATAAAATCGTGCACATTTGGCGCTTTAAAATGCCAGGTTAGTTTATCTGTATTTGGTACATTTAAAGCTTTTGAGGTGTCTTGATAACCATGACCAATTTCTTGAGCGTTTTGTAAATAGCCTGTTCCGCCAACTAAATAGTCTTTATCTATGGTTAGTTTTACCTCAAAATTACCCCAAACACCATGAAATTCGCGGGCAATATAAGGTGGTGTATGCCAACCTTCAAAATCGTATTCTGCCATTTTTGGATACCATTGCGCCATAGAAAGTGCAACACCTTCTTTGTTATTTCTTCCAGATCTTCTAATTTGAGCAGGTACTTGTGCATTAAAAAGCATATCAAAAGTTACACTTTCTCCTGGTTTTATTGCTGTGTTTAGAGTAACTTCTAAAATAGTACCCACAGTTTCAAAACGAACAGCAGCTCCGTTTTGTTTTAAAGAATTTACTTTAATATATCCTATTTCGTTAGGTTGTAGCTTGCTTATTCTATCTCTAACTCTTGCATCTGGATCTTTAATATTTAAAGACCTTACATCCATTTGAGAGCCGGGTTGAAAGGCGTTAAAATATAAATGATAAAACACTTTTTTTAACTCATCTGGTGAGTTATTTGTATACACCGCTTTCTGTGTTCCTTTGTATTGGTAATTGTTTACATCAACATCTATATCCATAGTATAATCTATGTGTTGTTGCCAATATGTTGTTGTATTTGGGGCTTTTGCTTGTTTGTAAACGGCTTCTTTTGTTTGAGTACAAGAAAGAATAAATACTACCGAAAAAGTTAATAAAAGTAATTTCTTCATTTTTTGATGCTTAAGTTTGGTTTTAAAAGTAAGAAACAGCGATGTAATTATCGCTGTTTCTTATTATTATTTTTTTCCGTTTACAATGCTATCTGCCATTTTTAGGGCGTTGTATGCATTTACAATACGTCCAGAAACTGATAAATCTGAAAACGGCACTAATTCTCCTGTTGGATTTTCTCTAGACTGCGATCCTGGTTTTATTACATTAAAATCTATTTTAGTTCCAGAATTCATTAAAATATGTTTTACCTGACTTGCAGATAATTTAGGATAATAAGATCTAATTAAAGCAGCAACACCAGCTGTAGATGGCGCTGCCATAGATGTTCCGCTAAATTTTTGATATTCACCTTCTGGTGTTGTAGAGTATATTTGAACTCCTGGCGCAAATACATCTACATTAAATTTACCATAGTTAGAAAAACTTGCTGGTAAGTTTTCGTTATAGTTGGCACTCATTGCACCAATAGTAATAAAATTATCTGCTATTTCATTTTTTAAATCTGGTGTATCATTTGGATATGTTTTTTCAACATCAATATTTTTACCATCATTTCCGGCAGCGTTTACAATTAATACATCTTTTTTTGCGGCATATTTTATAGCATCATAAACCCATTGTTTGTTTGGCGAAAAAGCTTTACCAAAGCTTGTATTAATTACTTTTGCACCATTATCTACTGCATAACGTATACCTAAAGCTACATCTTTATCGTATTCATCTCCTTCAGAAACAGAACGGACAGCCATAATTTTTACATTATTTGCAACACCATTCATTCCTTTATTATTGTTTCTTGTTGCTCCTATAATTCCCGAAACATGAGACCCGTGTGCTTCCTTTTTTACTAAATGCCCAGAGTTGCTATCTCCAGAACCTGGTTTGTCATTAATATCATACGCGTTATCTCCAACAACAGTTCTGTAATCTGTTTTTAAATTGTCTCCATCAATTACTTTCTGATTAGTTTTTAGTGTTTTTATAAAATAATTAACGCCACCTTCTAACTCTTTTTTTGCTTCACCTATAGAAGGAAGTCCAAAACCAAACATTTGAGTTGCTATTTCTACACTTTTTTTCAGTTCTTCATTTTCCGTTTGTATAGACAATATGTCTTTTTTTGTATACTCTTTTTTTCCAAAATGATTTACAAAATTTTCATCTGAATTATTAACAGCTTGTAATAATTGCTCGTATCTAATCTTATTTTTAGTAAATTCTTCTACCTCTTTTTTAGCCTTGGTTACTTTTTCTTCTTGATACTTTTTAACAGCTGCCAACGTTTCTGAATCTGCAATAGACGGATTCATTAAAATACGCTCGTATTCTAAATGCTCTGCATATGATTTTCCTAAAAAATTCCATCCATTAATATCATCTACATAACCGTTTTTATCATCATCTATTCCGTTTCCTGCAATTTCTTTTTTATTTACCCATGCAACATCTACTAAATCTTCGTGCTTTAAATCTGTACCAGAATCTACTACACCAACTATAACTTCTATTCCATTTTTTCCTTGTAAAAACGTATAAGCTTTATTTACACTCATACCAGGAATAGAGTCTGTAAGCAAATCTAAATGCTGCCAATTTTCTTGCTCTAATTCTGTTAAGTCTGTTTTTTTTGCAGTAGCATTTATAACAAAGTTGGTGCCTTTTGGTACTGGTACACTGCTAATAGATTTACAACTTACAAATGCAACTGAAGCAATAATTGTATAAAAAAATGGTTTTAAAATTCTCATAATCTTTCTTTTCTTAATTAAATATATCTGTAAATTTATGTGTATATTTTAATCTAACTCCTTTTTCTGTATGTTGCACAGTACAAAGTTCATTGCCCGCATCATGTTCTAAAAAAAGGTAGTAATTATTATTAGCAGCTTCATTTAAAAAAGCAGCTTTTTCTTTTATGGTTAATAATGGTCTTGTGTCATAACCCATAACATATGGCAACGGTATGTGCCCAACTGTTGGCAATAAATCTGCCATAAAAACAATTGTTTTATCTTGATATTCAATTTTTGGCAACATCTGCTTTTCTGTGTGACCATCCATCAACAAAACATCGAAACCTATTTGGTCTTTTGGGTTTGTATTGATAAAATTTAACTGACCATTTTCTTTAATTGGATTGATGTTTTCCTTTAAAAACGAAGCTTTTTCTCTAGGGTTTGGTTCCGTTGCCCATTGCCAATGCTCTTCATTAGACCAAATTTTTGCATTTTTAAAAGCGGGTTGCAACATTGTTTTTGTCTTGTTAAACTCAATAACTCCGCCACAATGATCAAAATGTAAATGTGTTAAAAAAACATCTGTAATATCGTCTCTATGAAAACCTAGTTTTGCGAGTGAGGTATCTAAAGAAAAATTACCAAACAAGTAATAATAGCCAAAAAATTTGTTGGACTGTTTGTTTCCTAAACCCGTATCTATTAAAATTAGCCGATTTCCATCTTCTATAAGCATACATCGCATGCTCATATCTATTAAATTATTTGCATCTGCAGGATTGGTTTTTTGCCAAATACTTTTAGGCACAACACCAAACATGGCGCCACCATCTAACTTAAAATTGCCTGTTTCTATTGGATAAATTTTCATCGACAACAAATATGCAGAAAAAACCGCACTTTTTTGTTAATTAAATTCTAAAGGTTGTAGGAATTAAGAATAAAAAAATTATACATTAATAAGAGATAAAAACAGTATTAATTTACTCTTTTATTACAAGTTCTTGTTTTATTTCATTACCAAAATTATCGGTTATAGAAATAACATAATTTCCTGATTTTAAAATAATTGACAATTCATGTATTTCTTTTGTAGTGGCTATAAAAGAGCTATTTACATACCAATACAAGGTTGCCTCTGTATTAGAATGTGTTGCTTTTAAAATAGTTTCATTTCTATTTCCATTGAAATCTTTGGGTAAATAAATAGTTGTTTTTTCTGTTGGATAGATAAATTTTAATGCGTTTTTAATTTCTCCGAAACAATCTTTTCTAAATTTTGGCATGGGTTTATAAAACGGATTTTTGTCTTTAAAATAATATTCCATTAAAGGTGGTAAAACAAACCAAGATTTTTGTTTAATAGCACTCAATTTCTCACAAGAAGAATTTACTTGATAATTTTCTAAAACATCTGTGTGTATTAAAATATGATAAGGGCATGGAGCAGTTTTTAATCCTGAATTTTGTACAAATTCTATTTTTTTTTCTTGACAAATTTCTGTGGCTCTAAAACCACTTTTAGTACAAATTTCTATTTTAGTCATTTCATCAAAAGGTTTCTCAAACCAATCTGATTTTGGTAATTTATCAAACACATCAAACAAAATAGGTGCGGCGATTTGTACACCTACCAAACCAGGTCTTCCTTCGCCATCTGCGTTACCAACCCACACACCAACTACGTAATCTTTAGTTGTACCTATTGCCCAAGCATCTCTAAACCCAAAACTTGTGCCTGTTTTCCAAGCAATTTGTTTAGACGAGTCGAAGAACTCCCAATTTTGCTCAGCATTTGGTCTATTTACTTCTTTTAAACTCTCAAAAGTTAGATATATAGATGCTGCATCAAAAATTATTTTTTCTGATGATTTTTCTCCAAAATCGATTTTTTTATCAGCAAAATAAATAGGTTCTGTAAATTCGTTTTTAAAATATCTACTCGAATTTTGGGTGTAATTATTTACAGTAGCTGCCAATGATGCATAGCTTTTACATAAATCCCACAAATTGCTTTCTGCACCACCTAAAGCCAATGTTAATCCATAATAATTGGCGTTTTTATTGATGTTTTTTAAATTTAATTTTTTTAAATAATCATAAAACTTTACCAAACCAAATTCTTGCAACATTCTTACAGTTGGTACATTTAAAGATTTTGATAACGCCAATTTTGCAGAAACTGCTCCTGCGTATTTTTTATCAAAATTCTCGGGTTGATAGCTTCCAAAATTGGTAGGGATATCTGCCACCAAAGTGTTTGGTAACAAATCTCCAGAATCTAACATGGCTGCATATAAAAAAGGTTTTAAAACACTACCAGTACTTCTTGGCTTATCAATTACATCTACATCTTTTTGATGTTTTTTATCTGTTGGTGCATTGCCAACATAACTTAAAACTTGTCTGGTTTTTACTTCTAAAACCAAGACTGCAATATTGTAAATTCCGTTTTTTCTTAGTTGATTGTAATGATTTTTAACAATTGTATTTGTTTGTTTTTGCAGTTTTTTATGAATTGTGGTTTTTACAAATTCACCTTTTTTTTGTTGATTAATTTTCTGTAATAAATGTGGCGCAATTTGCGGTAACGGATATGGTTTTTGTGGTAAATTTTCTAAGATTGATAAGCGATACGTTAAAGAGTCAATCACTTTTTTAGTGAATAATTTTTTTAACAATCGGTTTCTTTTTTCCAATAGTTTTTGTTGATTTTTTCCAGGATAAATTAAGTTGGGTGCATTTGGTAAAACTGCTAAAGTGGCTGCTTCTGCCCAAGATAAATCGGTAGATTTTCTATTAAAATAACGCCATGACGCGGCGTCTAAACCCACAACATTTCCTCCAAAAGGTGCATTAGAGCTCCAAAATGCAATAATTTCTTCCTTAGAAACGCTAATTTCTAATCTTGTAGCAAGAATTAATTCTTTTAATTTTTCAATATAGGTTCTAGATCTGTTGTCTCTACTTAATCGAATTACTTGCTGGGTAATGGTGCTTCCGCCTCTTTTTACACTTCCTGCCTTTAAGTTTTGTTTGAATGCTTTTAAAATTGAAACTGGATTAAAACCCGGGTGTTTGTAAAAATGCTCGTCTTCAAACTGAATTAAACAGGTTTTAAATTTCTGTGGAACCGAATGGTTATGAGGAAATCTCCATTGACCATCTGCAGCAATTAATGCGCCTAACAACTCATTATTAGCACTTGTAATTACGGTTGATGTTGTTTTTGTAAACAGCTTTTTTGGCAAACAAAAGACATAAAAAATTTATGCGACCACAACGTAATGACAATGAAAGTTT
>CAYWOM010000002.1:0-21764 GCA_964459905.1 uncultured Polaribacter sp.
CTTTACCAATAAAGTGAACCAATTTTGTATCATCTTTTTTCCAATAATCTTCCCAATTTTTACCTTCTCTTGCTGCCCATTCTTTTGTAGAAGAAATGTAACCAATAGGTGCATCAAACCAAACATATAACACTTTACCTTCAGCTCCTTCTACAGGTACTGGAATTCCCCAATCTAAATCTCTAGTTACAGCTCTTGGCCTTAAACCATCTTCTACCCAACTTTTTACTTGACCGTAAACATTAGGCTTCCAATCTTTTTTATGACCTTCTAAAATCCATTCGCGTAAAAAATCTTCATGTTTATCTAAAGGTAAAAACCAATGTTTTGTTTCCTTTAAACTTGGTACATTACCAGTAATTGAAGATTTAGGGTTAATTAAATCTGTTGCGTTATGAGAAGTACCGCAGTTTTCACATTGATCTCCATAACTTTCTTCGAATCCACATTTTGGACAAGTACCAACAACAAATCTGTCTGCTAAAAACTGATTTGCTTCTGCATCATACAGTTGAGCAGAAACTTCTTCTATAAACTCACCATCATTATACATTTTTGTAAAAAACTCAGATGCAGTTTCGTGATGTATTTTAGAAGAAGTACGAGAATAATTATCAAACGAAATACCAAAATCTGCAAACGATTGTTTTATAATTCCGTGGTATTTATCAATTATCACTTGCGGAGAAACACCTTCTTTCTTTGCTCTCATTGGTATAGCAACACCATGTTCATCAGAACCACAAATATAGGCTACATCTTTACCTGTTAAACGCAAGTAACGTGCGTAAATATCTGCAGGAACATAAACACCTGCTAAATGTCCAATATGAATTGGACCATTTGTATAAGGTAAAGCTGCTGTAATTGTATATCTTTTTGGAGTATTCATCGAATTTTCCTTGATTTAATTTGTGTATTGATTTTTGCGAGACAAAAGTACAAAAAACGGAGTTTTAAAATCCATTGAAAATGGATACATTTACATAGAATATACATTTAGGCTATTAAAAAAAGAAATTAGAATCATTTTGAAGAAAAAAACAACATTTACAATCGTTTTATTGATGATAATTTCATCAATATATTCTCAAGAAAAACTAACCACTCCTCCTTACTTAAAAAAAGGAGATACTATTGCAATTGTTGCTCCTGCCGGAATTTTAAAAAATAGACAAGCAACCATACAAAAAGCTAAAAAATTAGCTGAAAAATGGGGATTAAAAGTAGTTTTAGGTAAAAATATATTTAATAATGGCCAACATTTTGCAGGAACGGATAGCGAACGTTGTCAAGATTTTCAAGATGCTTTAGACAAAAAAAATATAAAAGCAATTTGGTCTGCAAGAGGAGGTTATGGTTCTGTAAGAATTTTAGACAAACTCGATTTTACAAAATTTAAAGAAAATCCTAAGTGGATAATTGGTTATTCGGATATTACTGCGTTTCATAATCATATTCATAATTTAGGGTTTGAAACCATTCATGGTATGATGGCAACAAGTTTAGAAGAAAATTCAGAAGAAATTATAGAAACTATTTCATCGTTTAAAAATACTCTTTTTGGTACTGAAATTTCTTATCATATCCCTTCTGCAAAACACAATAGAAAAGGTATCCTCCAAGGCCAAATTATAGGTGGAAATTTAGCCATTTTAACATCAATGTTAGGTTCTAAAAGTCAATTAAACACAAATGGAAAAATTTTGTTTATCGAAGAAATAGGTGAATATAAATACTCAATAGACAGAATGTTACAAAGCTTAAAAAGAGCAGGGTATTTTACAAAAGTGGAGGCTGTTATTGTTGGTAACATGTCTTCTATAAAAAAGAATTCTACAAAATGGGGAAGCACTATAGAACAATTAATTTTAGATGTTGTTCCTAAAGAAATACCAGTTTTATTCAATTTTCCTGCGGGGCATGAAGCAGATAATAGGGCATTAATTTTTGGGAGAAATGTTCATTTAGAGGCTAATAAGGAAAATTATTTCGTAGTTTTTACTAAAGAATAAAACATGGCAGAACATAATGAACTTGGTAAAAAAGGAGAACAATTAGCCATCGATTTTTTAATTAAAAACGATTATAAAATCTTAGAGAAAAACTACAGATATTTAAAAGCAGAAGTAGATATTATTGCTATAAAAAACAATGTTTTGGCAGCAGTTGAAGTAAAAACAAGAAGCAGCGATTATTTTGGAAATCCACAAGATTTTGTAAATCCTAAAAAGATAAAGTTATTACTTTCTGCCATTGATTATTATATTGTACAAAGAGCTTTAGATGTAGATGTACGTTTTGATATTATTGCAATAATTCATCAAAAAAACCAAACAAAAATCGAGCATTTAGAAGATGCTTTTCTACATTTTTAAAGCCTTTAAAATAGCTTTTCTTAATTTTTTAAATTCAGATTTTTTACTGCCACTATCTATATAAGAAATTTCTCCTTTTTTATTAATTATAAAATAAGAAGGATAGACTTGTTTTTTATTGAATGTTTGGCTAACATCCATTGCAGAATAGGCTATTTTAAAGTTAAAAGGATGTACTTTTAATAACTTTTCTATTATTGGTTTTCTATCTAAAGCAGGCGCAATAAACAGTATGTCTTCTCTATTTTTAAATTCTTTTACTAAACTATTTAACTTTGGTATACCTGTTAAGCAAGGCATGCAAGAGGTAAACCAAAATTTAAAAACTACAACCTTGCCTTTAATATCTTGGTTGGTAAGTTTACTGCCATCTGTTAGCCATAATTTAAATTCTGGCGCAACGGTATTAAGGGCTACTTTTTGCTGACTAACAGCAGATAAAGGGATAAAGAAAAATAAAAGGTAAAGAATTTTTATGTTCATTTATTCTTTAATAATAAATTTTTTAACCTCTTCTAAAGGTATTGGTTTTGCTATAATTTTCTTGTTTTTATCTAAAACAAAATAGTTAGGAGTAGAATTAATATTATAAGTTCTTGCTGTTTTATTTTCCCATTTATTAAGACCAAGAACGTTGTGCCAACCTTTTAAATCTATTTTTAATTCAGTCCAATAATGACTTTCTTTTTCCATACCAAAGGCAATTACTTTTGTTTTAGAACTGTTTTTTGTTGCCTTGTATAATTCTGGTATTTCTTTTAAACAATGAGAACAACCAGAACTCCAAAAAACTAAGATATAATTTTCTGCATTATCCAATTCAGACAATTTAATTGTTTTTCCGTTTTCTTCCCAAGAAAAATCTGGGGCAATTCTACCAACTTCTGCCAATAAAGCAGCTATTTTTTCTTTTTTAAAATTTACATTTTGTAAATCGATAGGCAGCGTATTGTAATGGTTGTTAAAAATATAATCTACCATTTTTACATTCTTAATACTTTCGAATTGCCCAACTAAAAACTCTAAGGTGTTTTTTTTATAAAGTGTATTTTCAATTTTAGAAATAACGGTGTCTACGGCCTTTTTGTATAAGGTAAATTGCATTTCTTTATTGTTAGATGCATTTAAATAAAAAATATATTCATTTATTTTATTTATCAGAAAAGAAGAATTTAAAAGGTCTTTGTTAGAAAAATCTATATTTGTAAAATAGTTATCTATAATATTATTCATAAACGCTTCAGAAGAAACTGTAGGATTCTTAAGGTTCTTACGAAGTGTTGCCTTAATAAAATTTTGAGCCATCATATTCTCCGATTTATTTACATATAAATCTTGAATTTTTAAAACCTTTTTAAGAGCTTTTTTATAGGGTTTAGCTATCTTTAATTTTGGGTTATTTATAAGTGCAATTTGTATAGAATCTAACTTGTTTTGTGCAGCAGTCATTGCACTTAAATAGTTTGTATGTACTTTATTTTCGTTAGACTTTAAAAACACTACAGATTTTTGCGCAACAGATGGGTTAATTGTAAAACTTACCGCTTCTTTATTAAAAATAAAATCTACAAAACCAGCATCGTTTAGTTTATAAGAGGCTCTATAAGTACCTTTTTTGGCGTTTTTTGGCAGTGTAAATTCAAAATTACCAATCGCTTGTTTTTTATTATTAATAGAAATGCTATCTATTTTAATCTTGGTATTTTTTATAAAATTTTGTTTTGCTCCTTCAATTTTATAAAGAATAACCCAGTCGGATTCTAAAGCTGGATTCATAGTTCCTTTTATAGAATATTGAGCGTGTGCTAATGAGGATAGTAAAAATATAAAAGCTAGTAATTTTTTCATTTTCTTTTTTTAACGTTGATGATGTTCTTAATAAATGTTTTCAACAAGTGTACCAAAAATACTATTTCTATACCAAAAGAGGTATATTGTTCCATAAAAAAATAAAAATATGTCTTTTTCTAATAAAGTAGTTTGGATAACTGGTGCTTCTTCTGGTATTGGAAAAGCTTTGGCAATAGCCTTATCTCATCAAAATGCAAAATTAATTTTATCATCGAGAGAAAAGGAAACGTTAGAAAAGGTAAAAAATGAGTGCAAAAACAGCAAACTTGTAAAAATAATTACATTAGATTTAGAAGATTATACAAATTTACAACCTAAAGTAGATGTTGCTTTTTCTTTTTTTGGTAACATAGATGTTTTGGTTAATAATGGCGGTATTAGCCAGCGCTCTCTTGTAAAAGATACACAAATAGCTGTAGATAAAAGAATTATGGAGGTTAATTATTTAGGAACCATAGCGCTTACCAAAGCTGTTTTACCATATTTTATACAAAATAAAAAAGGTCAGTTTGTAGTAACCACAAGCATTGTTGGTAAAATTGGCACACCTTTACGCTCTAGTTATGCTGCTAGTAAGCATGCTTTACATGGTTTTTTTGATAGCTTAAGAGCCGAGCATTTTAAAGATAATATTACCGTTACTTTAGTTTGCCCTGGTTTTGTAAATACAAATGTTTCTAAGAATGCATTAATAGGTGATGGAACTAAGCAAGATAAAATGGATGAAGCTACTGAAAAAGGAATAGTACCAGCACGTTTTGCAAGGTTAATGATAACGGCCATTAAAAACAATAAAGAAGAGGTATATATAGCAGGTTTTAAAGAAAAATTAGGTGTTTATGCAAAACGATATTACCCAAAATTAGTATCAATAATGATTCGTAAATTACGCGTTACTTAATCAAAATATTTTAAAGTATCAAAATAAGCTACAATAGCTTCTTTTATTAATACGGTTTGCTCTCCTGCTTTTAGGCTAGGTAACTCTGTAAGTGTTTTATAGTGTGGCCAACCATCATCATCAAAAAAATCGAATTCGTAATAACCATAAGGTTCTAAAAGTTTACAAATTGCAATATGCATTAGGTTTACTTTTTCGTCTTTTTTAAATTCTATTTGCCCTTTTCCTAACTCTTGAACGCCAATTAAATAGATAATTCCATCGATATTTAATTCTTCTCCATCTGCAAATTGGTTGGTTAATTTCTGAACTAATTCAGTCCATTTTTCTTTTAGATTACTAATTTTTGACATGTAAATGATTTAAGATTGTAAAGATACAATGCGCATTTTTAAATTTTAAAAAAAAGATGTAGGTTTGACAAAATTTTTTTATGAATATTTTTGATATCATTATTGCTGCGCTTTTACTTTTTGGTTTTGTAAGAGGATTAATGAAAGGCTTGTTTGTAGAGGTTTCTTCTTTAATTGCATTAATTGCTGGTGTGTATGGTGCCATTCATTTTTCGTATTTTATTGGCGATTTTTTAAAAGAATATGTAGGTTGGAAAGAGGAATATATTTCATTGGCAGCTTTTGCAGGAACCTTTATAGTTATTATTGTTGTAATTGCATTAGTTGGTAAAATGCTAACAAAATTGGCAGATTTTGCCGCACTTGGTATTTTAAATAAATTATTAGGAGGTGTTTTTGGCGCCTTAAAAATAGGTTTAATTTTAAGTGTGGTTTTTATTTTCTTTGGAAAAATGAACAATACCATTCCGTTTATTAAAAAGGAAACTTTAGACGCATCTATTTTATATGCGCCAATCAAAAAAATTGCACCAACAATTTTTCCTTCAATCATAAAAGAAGAAACAGACGAAGAAACAAACGAAAAAAAATTATTTAATATTTAGATTTTCTGACGAAGTTATTTTACAAAAGCATTTTTATTATTTTTAATGAAGGTCTTTTATATTGTTTTTTACAAACCTAACACAGTCATCAAAAGAGTTAAAAATATGTTCTTTTGGTATAAAATCTGGTATAATATCAATACGTTCCATCATATACCTTGGCTGTTGCAACAAATTAACAAATAAAACTTCTATATTTTTTGTTTTAAGATCTTGCAACATATCTTCCATGGCATACAAGCCAGATTGGTCCATATATTGCATTCTTCCTAAACGCATAATTACGGTAGAAGCACTGGCTGGAATTTGTAGATATAACGATTGAAAATCGCTTGTAGAGCCAAAAAATAAAGGCCCCATTATGTGTTTAATAAACACTTCTTCTTTAAATTTTTCTGGAAAGTTAATTTCATCTGCCCAAGATTCTTCCTTTAAAGGTTTAATATTAGATCTTTCTGCAGTTAAATCTCCAATTTTTTTCATAAACATTAATGAAGCAATTATTAAACCAATGCCTACTGCGTAAATTAAATCCCAAAAAGTAGAAAGTAATAAAACAGTTAACATTATTAAAACTTCTGAACTTACTTTTATAAAACCAATTTTTATGTCTCTAGGCAGGTATGGTATTGCTTTTAATCCTTTATAATCCATTACACCTAAACCTACAGTTATTAAAATTCCTGCTAAAACAGCTTTGGGTATTTTAGAGGCAACATCTGCAAAAAGTAACATTACTATAAGTAACATAACACCCGCAATCATACCCGAAATTTTGGTTTTTCCACCGGCATTAATGTTTACAACAGTTCTAATAGTAGCTCCAGCACCCGGAATTCCACCAAACAAAGCTGCAATTGTATTTCCTATACCTTGCCCAATTAGTTCTCTATTTGGTTTGTGTTTAGTTTTTGTCATATTATCTGCAACTACACTTGTTAATAGTGAATCTATAGCGCCTAAAAGAGATAATGTTAATGCAGTAAAAACATAAGGAGTAATATTTTGGATCGAAAAATTAGAAAATATTTCCCATTTAATTTGGGGAATTCCACTAGGTATTTCTTGTATAGTTACATAGTTTAAATTAAACCCGTATGCAATGCCAGACATTACTATTAAAGCAACAAGTGTGCTTGGAATTTTTGTAGTAATTCGTTTAAAGCCATAAATAATTATAATGGTTCCTAATGCCAATAATAGCTCTAACCACTTAATTTTTTTTAGTGCTCTTGGCAATACTTTTAATGCTCCAATAGTTCCAGAAGCATCTTTTGCTGCCAATGTTTGCGATTCTTTTTCTATTTGAGCGGGTGTAATTTTACTTCCTCTTTCAATAGTTTTGCTAAAATCTTCTAGTACTAAAATACCTTCTTCTGCTTCTTCTTTTAGGATGTTTTCTAAAATTAACTCTTCTGCTTGTGGTTTAAATTGATGTACAAAATCTACATCATCTTTGGCAGAATATCCTAAAGAAGGCAATATTTGCGTTAATAAAATAATAACACCAATTGCGGTCATAAAACCAGAAACTACCGGATACGGAATGTACCTAATGTATTTTCCTAATCCCATTAATCCAAGACCAACCTGAAACAACCCCGCTAAAATAAAAACAGTTAAAATTGCAGGTAAAGCTTTAGAAACATCGCCATCATTTGCTGCAATAATACCAGCAATAACAACCATACTAACTGCTGTCATTGGGGCAGTTGGCCCAGAAATTTGTGTATTTGTACCGCCAAAAAGTGCCGCAAAAAAACTAATAAAAATAGCACCATATAATCCAGCGCTTGGCCCTAGACCAGAGGAAACCCCGAATGCTAATGCTAGTGGAAGCGCTACAATACCTGCTGTTATACCACCAAAAGCATCTCCTTTTATATTTGAAAAAATCTTTTTCATGAATTTTTTAATTCTTTTTGCACAATTTAGGCTTAAAAAGTCAAAAAAAAAATCAATCCTTTGGTAAGATTGATTTTTTTTACAAAAATTTAATTTTGAGTCTAATAAAATTTCACAGAACCATCTTTAATATCATACATAGCACCTACAATTTTAATTTCGTCATCATCTTCCATTTCTTTTAAAACAGGGCTTTTAGCTCTAATATTTTCAATAGTCATGTGTACATTTTTTTCTGCAACAGTATTTACAAAATCTATATTGCTAGAGTTTCTTAAACTAGCATCTGTTGGCAATATAACAGCTTCTACAGCAGGTTTTATTTTACTAATAAGCGCAGTTAGGTTTCCTAACTTTGCATCATCACAAGCACCTTTTACTGCACCACAAGCAGTATGGCCTAAAACCACAACTACTTTTGTTCCTGCCAATTTACAAGCAAACTCCATACTTCCTAAAATATCTTCGTTTACAAAATTACCGGCTACTCTTGCGCTAAAAATATCTCCAATTCCTTGATCAAAAATAATTTCTGATGACACTCTAGAATCAATACAACTTAATATGGTTGCAAAAGGAAACTGACCTGTACTTGTATCTTTTACCTGAGCTAGTAAATCTCTAGTTACTTTTTTGTTTTCTACAAAACGATTATTGCCATCCTTTAAAAGATCGATGGCTTTTTCTGGTGAAATTGATGTTTGCTTTTCTTTTGTAAGTGCTTTCATAATTTTTTAATTAATTTGTTAATATAAGAGCGCAATTTAAATTGTTAATAATCTCTTTTAAAGTGTAATTTTCAGAATTTTTATATCTGTCTAAACACACTAAATTAGTATTGCTTTTTGTTAAATAATTCGCAATATTTTTTAGTGTATTATCTCCTTTTTCAAAAACATATTCAACCCTATTTTTCAATATCTCAGAATTCTGTTTGTTGTTTAAATTAGAATCTTTATATATTTTAAAAACTTTTGGAGCACTGTAAGATAATAAAATTAAATTTTCTATAAACGCTTTACTTTTAGTTGTTTTAGGCTCATTAAGAATGCCAAGAGATAATTGTTCTGAAATTGCTACGGTATTTTTATTGGATGCAATCATAATAATTCCATCGAATGTTTTTAGAATAAAGTCGGTAATATTATCTCCTAAAATACTTAATACTTTAGATTTTCTTTTTCCCAAAACAATAATATCTGGTTTGTTTTCTGAGATATAATTGCTAATTTCATTTTTAAGATTGCCAAAAGCATGACTACTATTTATAGTAATTTTATACGTGTCGGAAATTGGTTTTATAAATTTTTCTATTTCTTTACTTGTATCATTATATTTTTGATTGATAGTTCTTATGGCCGATAATTGACTCTCTTTTTCGATAATTGCCGTGGGCTTGGTCACCGAAAAAAAATGAACATCTCCAGTTACCATTTTAGCAAGGCTAATTCCATTTTTTAAGGTTGCAGATGCTAACTCATTCATTTCTGCAAGCACCAATATTTTATAGTTTGTCTTTTTCATTTAAAAATATTAAGCAGATTTTTTAGGAGTTAACTCAAAAAACTCTATATAACTCGGCGGATTTTCTATAACACCTCTTTCAGAAATTAATTTTATATCTATATTTCTTTCTTTTGCTTTAAAAACAAAATCTTCTAAAATTTCTATAATATCGTTATCTAAATATCTTGTTTTTCTAACATCTAGCTCTAAATAGGTTTCTCTTGGCAAGCTGTCTAACTCGTTTAAAATAGCGCCTTTATTAAAGAATGTAACTTCTTCTGCAAGTGTCATTTTAATTCTGTGTTTTCCATTACTTTTGTCTTCGATATGTAAAAAGTGCGAATTTTGGAAACTTTTTATTAGTATTACTACAATTCCTACAGCCAATCCCATACCTATTCCCATTAACAAATCTGTAAAAACAATTCCTAATACGGTTACTGTAAATGGTATAAATTGTTTCCAACCCATTTGATACATTTTTACAAATAAACCTGGTTTTGCTAATTTATAACCAACAATTAGTAAAATTGCTGCCAATACAGAAAGTGGAATTTTATTTAATAATGTAGGAATTAAAATAACAGAAATTAACAATAAAAAACCATGAATAATGGCAGCTATTTTTGTTCTTCCACCAGATTGAATATTTGCAGAACTTCTAACAATAACTTGTGTAATTGGTAAACCACCAATTAAACCAGAAATAATATTACCGGTTCCTTGGGCTAATAATTCTCTATTTGTTGGCGTTACATTTTTATGAGGATCTAGTTTGTCTGTTGCTTCTACACACAAAAGTGTTTCTAAACTGGCAACTAAAGCAATAGTAAAAGCAGTAACCCAAACTTGTGGGTTTGTAATTGCACCAAAATTAGGAAAACTAAATTGACCTAAGAAAGAATCTATACTATCTGGTACCGGTACGCTTACTAAATGCTCTGGTTTTACACCATATTTAGAGTTTTGATCTGTAATAAAAAAGTATACAATACCTACAACAACAGCAACTAAAGGTCCTTGAATTATCTGAAATATTTTTCCTTTTTTAGACAATATATTGCTCCATAATAATAATATTCCTAAACCAATAAAACCAACAATTGTAGAGCCTAAACTAATATTTTTTACGGTTTTAAAAATTTCTGAAAACGTGTTTTCTCCATCTATTTGAAAGAAAGCAAAATCGCCTTCTGGATGTGCATCATAACCAAAAAAGTGCGGAATTTGTTTTAAAATAATAATTAAACCAATACCTGTTAACATTCCTTTTATTACAGATGATGGAAAATAATACCCAATAATTCCGGCTTTTAAAAGGCCAAAAACTAATTGAATAACGCCCCCTAAAACAACGGCAACTAAAAAGTTTTCATAACCACCTAAAGTTCCAATGGAAGTTAATACAATTGCTGCTAAACCCGCTGCAGGACCACTAACGCCTATTTTAGAACCACTTAAACCTCCAACTACAATTCCGCCAATAATTCCTGCAATTAAGCCAGAAAACAAGGGCGCTCCACTGGCCAATGCAATACCTAAACATAAAGGTAATGCTACAAAAAATACTACAACACTTGCAGGTAAGTCGCTTTTAATATATTTAAACATACGTATAATAATTTTTTATCTAAATGATATATTTAGATTCTTTGATTTAAAATAATTTATTGTGTCTTATTAAATGATAATTAGAAGCGCAATTTTGGTGGGCGAGTATCAATTTTAAAATACTGAGAAGTATATTTTTTAGATTTAAAAACTACGTTTTTCTTCTTTTGAATACCTTTTAATAAAAAGGTAACAGAGTCATCTGTAGTTTGCAACCTAATTTCTAAATTTTTAGTAGCTTCTTTACCCGTTTTTTCTTCTTCTTCATTCATGTCTAAAAAAATTGATAAATCCTGTGTATTATCAGAAAAACTAATAATAGAGGGCATAACGAGTATACAAGTAAATATAATTATAAAAAAAGAAGCAATAGAAACTTTCAAATTAGAGATTTGATAAATTAAAAAGCCAATATATAAAACAGTTCTTAAAAAAATGTTAAATAATATTTAAAAAGAATTCAACAGTTTTAATTCATCGGCAATTATCCAACCAATTTTACCATCTGCCAGTTTTATTTTTTTCCAGTTATCTATAGCATCTAAAACTAAAACTTTAGTGCCTTCATGTAGCGTAAATACTTCTTCAGAATTTAATGTTGGTGCATTTCTAACTTCTGTTTTCTCTACAAAAACAATAGCTTCAATATTATTTTTTGAAGTGTTGTATTGGTTATAAGTTATAAAAAGTAATGTAATTAATACAATAAAACTTAAAATACTGGTTACAAAATACAATCGTTTTCTTAATGGTGTTTCTGCAAAATAAAAGAGTAAAAATAACAAAGCAGCTAAAAATGAAACAACAACAACAACAATAGCCCATTGATTATAAGACAATTTTTGTAAATAATTTTTATTAAATTTTTGAAAAACAGTTTTTGGTAACTCTTCTATATTATCTAAAGCCAATCGTTTTGCAAAAACCAAATTATTTTTTACATCGTCATTTAAAGGATTTATTTTTAAAGCCTTTTCATAATAATAAATTGTTGGGCCAACTTTGTTAAGCTTATAGTTAGCATTGCCTAGGTTATAATACAATTCCGAAGAAACTAAGCTACTACTTTCTATTTCTTTATAGGTTTCTACAGCTTTTTTAAAATTGCCATTTTTATAAAAATTATTAGCAACCACAAATAAACTATCTACATTTTGAGCTGTAATAGCATTGGCAAGTATCAAAAATAAAAAAACCATTTTTCTCATCACTAAAACTGTTTGTCTAATTGAATAATTACTTGTTTTGCTCGCTCAAATTCAGCTTCCATTTCTGTGTTAGTTATGGGCGAATAACGCGCCAAATCTGAATGTTTTAAGACTTCTATAAATTGCTGTATTGTAGCTGTACTTACATTTTTATCTTTAAGAATTTGGGTGATTTTTTCTTTGCTAATATCAGCAGTTTCTATACCAAGTTTTGCTTTTAAATAATTATGTAAAGCACGCTCTAAAGCTTCATAAAAAGCTTCTTTTTTACCTAATTGTTTTTGCGCTTCAAACAAATATTTTTTTGCCAATCTTTCTGCTTTTCTTAATTTATTACCCACAATATCATTACTTCGTTCTTGGTTCTTTTTGGCAAGAAATATACCAATAGGAATTGCTATTAAAGGCAGAAAAAATAATATATAAAATAAGTTAGATTTAAAAAAATTATTACTTTTTAAAGAATTAAAACTGCTTTTTGTTTCAATATATCTAAAGTTTTTTCCGGTAGCAATTACGGCTTGTTTTTGTACGGTATTTGTATCAATTTTTGGTACTAATTCTTTTCCTTCTAAAACATCAACATAAAAATCTTTGGTAGTAATGGTCTTGTATTTTTTTTCTTTTGGATTAAAATATGAAAAAGAAACGTTTGGTATTTTGTACTTTCCTTTGTATTGTGGTACAACGGTGTATAAGTCGGATACAGAACCAGAAATTCCGCTAGTTCTAACGGTAACATTTTCTTTTCTTTCTGGTTGGTATTTTTCTAATTCTACCGGTGTTATAACTTCTGGTAATTCAAATAATTTTAAATTTCCTTTACCAGAAACTACCACTTTAATTTGCGATGATTCGTTTGCTTTTAACACTTCTTTACTTAAAGAAACATCAAAATTAAAACTACCAACAGCGCCATTAAAGTTTGTTGGTTTATTTTCTAACGGAAGATTTTTAGGACGAATTATTTTCTTTGCAGAGGCAAATTCTTTTCTAATATTTTTAGAAATAACGTTTCCAAAAAAATCGGCTCTGCCTGTAGGAACACCAATTACAATATCCATTTTCATAGGATCTATAGTAAGTTTGCCAGATTTTGTAGGAATTAAAAGTGTTTTTTGTAAAACAATATATCGGTAGTCTTCGCCATTGTATTTTCCCATTTTAACCGAAAAACCATTTATTTTAATTTCTTGATTCCAAAAACCATTATATTTTGGTGCTTCTGTAACCGAGGTATCATATACGCTAATATTTTTACTAACATACAATCTATACTCTACATAAATACCTTCGCCAACATAAGGTCTAGATTTAGAAATTTCCGCAACTAAGTGAATGTTTTGTTGTGCTATATAATTTGGGTCATTTGGGTTTTTAGGAAGATCTATTGCGTCTAAAACAATAATTTTTATAGGGTCAGATTTTATTGTTTTTCCGCCAATTTCTACTCTTGCAGCACCAATGGTTAATTCGCCTTTTCTTTTTGGCTGAATTATGTAGGTATAAGATTGCGCAAAACTTGCTTTTCCGTTAATCCAAGACTGACTTACAGATTGGCTTGGTCCACCAACAACTTTAAAATTGCTAAAACTTGGTGGCTTAAAATTATCTCCACCTTGTTTATTTACAGAAAATTCTACACGCAAACGTTGGTTAAGCCCTAATTTATTTTTACTAACCTTCGATTTTAATGTTGCTTCTTGTGCTACTGCCTTAAAAGAGAGTATACCGATTAAAAATAATATGTAAAATTTTAATTTCATTTTTTCTTATAATGCAGTAATTGTCTAATAATGTACAGTTACAAGGTTAAACAATTACTTAACAATACTACCAATCTTTTTCTTGTTTTATTTTTTTGCCTTTTGATTTTTTAGCATTCATTTTCTTTTGGGTTTTTTTCTCCTCATTATTTAAGCTTTCTAATAATTGCTTAATTTGTTGAGGTGTCATTTTACCCTGTTGAGGTTTAGGTTTCTGTTTTTTATCGTCTTTTTTAGGATCTTTGTCTTTATCCTTGTCTTTATCCTTGTCTTTATCCCCTTTGTCGTCTTTTTTGTCTTTATCGTCCTTTTTGTCTTTATCCTTGTTTTTGTCGTCTTTATCTTTCTTATCCTTATCCTTCTTATCTTTGTCTTTGTCCTTGTTTTTATCGTCTTTATTATCTTGTTTCTCTTTTTCTAATAATTTTTGAGCAACGGCTAAATTATAACGAGTTTCATCATCATTTGGGTTGTTTCGTAAAGAATTTTTATACGCATCTACCGCAGGTTGGTATTGTTTATTTTCCATCATTGCATTGCCAATATTATGGTATGCTTCGGCTTTTGTAAATTTGTCTTTTGCAGTTTTGGCAGTTAATTGGTATTGCGGAACCGCTTCTTTATAGTTTTTATTTTGATACAAGGCGTTTCCTAAATTATAGGTTGCTTTGCTGTATTTTGTATTTTTTCCTAGAGCTTTTTGATAGGCTACAGAAGCATCTGTAAATTTTTGTTGTTGGTATAATTGGTTGCCATCGCGCAACAATTTTCTGGCTTTACGTTGTAAGGCAATAGAATCTTTTTGTGCTAAAATTTCGTTGGAACAAAAGAGCAGTAAAAATATAATTAGCAAGTATTTTAAGTTTTTCATAATATTAATTGTCTCTTTTATCATTTTTAAAAAATCTTATTAGATAAAAAATATCGCACAATTTAAACGATGGATTTCATAAAATGATTTTTACTTCTTATTTTTTTCTTCATTAAACAAATCTACTTTTCTTAACCATTTTGTTTTCTTATCAAACAAGAAAATATCTACAATTAAGAATAGCAAACCTAATGCCAAAAACCATTGAAACTGATCTTTATAATCTGCAAATTGTTTGGTTTCAAATTCGTTTTTTTCTGCATTGGCAATTACCTCTGCCATCTGTTTTACAGGTGTATCGGTAATATTACCATCTATGTATTGTCCGTTAGCAATGGCTGCAATTCCTTGTAAAACCTCGGCATTACGTTTGGTAAGTACTGTTTCGCCTTTTCTATCTTTTTTATAACCAATCATTGCATTATTTAAACGAATAGGAATTGGACTACCGTTTGCTAATCCTACGCCAACCGTATAAATTTTTACACCTTCGTTGGCTAAATTTTGTGCTACTTGTTTGGTTTGTTCTTGATGATCTTCACCATCAGAAATAATAATCAAAAATCGGTTAGTTTGCTCATCATTATTATAGTATGTTTTTGCCAATTCTAAGGCGCCATTTATGTCTGTTCCTTGGCTAGAAACCATATCAGGATTGGCATTTTGCAAAAACATATTAGCTGCGGCATGGTCTGTAGTAATAGGTAACAACGGATATGCATTACCTGCATAAATAATAATACCAACTCTATCGGAACCTAATTTATCAATAATTTTAGAGATAATTTGTTTCGATTTTTCTAATCTATTTGGTGCAATATCTTCTGCCAGCATACTTTTAGAAACATCTAAAGCAAAAACAACATCTACACCTTCTCTTTTAACTGTTTTTAGTTTGGTGCCCATTTTTGGGTTTACCAAAGAAATTATTAAAAAAGTAATTCCTAAAAGCAGCATAATTAGTTTTAAAACCGATTTAAAGGTTGATGAGTTTGGTGCTAATCTTTCTAATAAAAAAGCATCAGAAAATTTACGTTGCGTTCGTTTTTTCCACCATAAAAGCATCAGAAAAATTACAATTATTATTGGAATAATTGCTAGTAAATAAAAATATATTGGTTCTTCTATTTTATACATTTCTTTGTTATTGAAAGATTGAATAATTTAAAGATTAAAAACCGCTATTTGTTTAATCTTTAAATTATTCAATTATTAAATAAAACTTTTAAACAATGTGTTTCTCAAAATAAACTCGAGTATTAAAAAACCTAATCCAAGTAACACAAATAGTCTATATTTTTCTTGATAATTATAGTATTTAAATTCTTCAATTTTTGTTTTTTCAAGGGTATCAATTTCATCATAAATTTCTTTTAAAGAGTTGTTGTCTGTTGCTCTAAAATATTTTCCTGATGTTTCTTTGGCTATTTCTTTTAGCAAAGCTTCGTCTATTTCTACCTGCTGTTTTCTAAAATTTAATTTACCCGTTCTTGGATCTCTACTCCAAGGAAAATCTGCCATTCCGTTGGTGCCAATTCCTATGGTATATGTTTTAATTGCTAATTCTTTTGCCAATTCTGTGGCTGTTCTTGGGTCTATGTTTCCAGAATTATTTACACCATCGGTTAGTAAAATAATTACCTTGCTTTTTGCGGTGCTTTCTTTAAGTCTGTTTACAGCAGATCCCAAACCTATACCAATAGCTGTACCGCCTTCTAATTGCCCCCATTTTAGTTCAGAAATGGTACGCTTTACAATGGCTTTATCGCTGGTAATTGGTGTTTGTGTAAAGCTTTCGCCGGCATAAACTACAATTCCTATTCTATCATTGGGCCTTCTATCTACAAAGTTTACGGCTACTTTTTTAAGAGCTTCTAAACGGTTTGGCTTTAAATCTCTTGCCAACATACTTGCAGAAACATCGATGGCCATAACAATATCTATACCTTTATTTGTCTTGGTTTTTTTACTTACAGATACATTTCTAGGTCTTGACAAAGCAACAATAATAGCAGCCAATGCTAATAGACGCAACAGGTATAAAAGTGATTTTAATTTCGGTAAAATAGACGCTTTCGCTTTAAAACCTTTTACACTTGGCATGGTTAATACAGCAGCATCTTTTTTACGCATAAAGAAATACCAAATAGCTAAAAGCGGCACTAAAACTAGCAGCCACAAAAAGACTGGGCTATAAAATTCAAAATTATTCCAATTCATCATTTTCTTCTACAATTGGTTTAGGTTTTAAATTACTCACAATATCTTGTGCGTCTTTTCTATCTTCTTCTATTTCTAAAGCTAATGGTTTCGATTTGGCAAATTTCACTAAATCGGCTTCTCTTAATAAACCTCTTAATTTATCGATAGTTTCTTGCGAAGTTTTAATGGTATCTGCCTGTTTAAAATTTCTTATCATTTCTAGAATTTCATCTGTAGTGTTTTCTAAGGCAGGCACTTTTAATTCTCTTTCTATAAAACCACGTACAATTTCTGTTAGTTCAGAATAATACTCTTTAATTTTATTGTTTTGCCACAATAATTTTTCGTCTAATTCATTTAACCTATAAATTGCTTCTTCATAGGGCGGCAGTGTTCTGTAGGTTGGTTCGTCTATTTCTTCTTTTCTTTTTCTGATAACAAACCAATAAATCCAAAAGCCAATAATTGCCAGAGCGGCTAAAAGAATGTAGAGGTATATTTTAAAATCATCAAAAGTATAGGGTTCTTTTTTTATTGATTTTATAGGGAACTTTTTTACTTTAGTAGTATCAATGGCAATTGTTGCCACGTTTACTAATAAAGAGTCTGTTAAAAAAGCTTGGTTTTTAACAAAAATTTGTTGCTGTGGAATGTAAAATGAACCACTATCGAAACCTGTTAAAATATATTTTCTGATTAAGGAATTTTTAATGGTATCAACTTTTGTTGAATCTATTATTTCTAGCCCTTTTAATTGTAGTTTAGGTAGAATTACATTTTGTGTTTCATCTACCGTAATTTCTAAATTAAACTGCTCACCAATTCTAATATTTGTGGTGTCTATTACTGCCTTTACCATTGGTGATTGGGCAAAAACGATGGCCGAAATTAATAGAAAAATATGTAATGTGTATTTTTTCATTTTTTTACTTATCTACCTTTATGTTTAAAATACCCTAATAGTTTTTTTACGTAGCTTTCATCAACCCTTGTATTAATAGTTCCTGCGCCACTTCTTTTAAACATATTTGTATAATAATCGTGCAAACGTAACGCGTTTGCTCTGTAGTTTGTTCTTACAGATTTAGATGCCGTATTTATTAATTGAACATTTCCGGTTTCTGCGTCTAACATGGTTACCATTCCTAAATTAGGAATTTCCTCATCATGTTTGTCATAAATTCTAATACCCGTTAAATCATGTTTCTTAGCAGCAATTTTTAGTGTTTTTTCATAATCATCATCCATAAAATCAGATAACATAAAAACAATGGCTCTTTTTTTTAGTACACTCGATAAAAATTTTAAAGCTACTGCAATATTTGTTTTTCTACTTTTTGGTTTAAATTCTATAAGTTCTCTAATAATTCTTAATACATGGCTCTTTCCTTTTTTAGGCGGAATAAAAAGCTCTATATCATCAGAAAATAAAATTAAACCTACTTTGTCATTATTTTGAGTGGCAGAAAAAGCTAATGTTGCTGCTATTTCTGTAACGGTATCTTTTTTAAATTGGGTAGCTGTTCCAAAAGATTCCGACCCAGAGATATCTACCATTAATAACATGGTTAGTTCTCTTTCTTCTTCGAAAACTTTTATATAAGGTTCGTTGTATCGTGCGGTAACATTCCAATCTATGGCTCTAACATCATCTCCAAACTGGTATTGGCGTACTTCAGAAAAAGTCATACCACGGCCTTTAAATGACGAGTGATATTCGCCACCAAAAATATGATCAGACAAACGACGTGTCTTAATCTCTATTTTACGAACTTTTTTAAGTATTTCTTTTGTATCCATTTATCCAATTGTCAGTTAACATTTATCAATTATCAGTTCTATATTTTAAACTGATAATTGTTCATTGATAATTGTTTATGGTACTTCAACCTCATTAATAATCGAATTAATAATGTCTACAGAAGTTACATTTTCTGCTTCTGCTTCATACGTAATACCAATTCTGTGACGTAAAACATCAAAAACAACCGCTCTAACATCTTCTGGAATTACATACCCTCTTCGTTTAATAAAAGCATAACATTTAGCGGCTTTTGCAAGATTAATGCTTCCACGTGGCGAAGCCCCAAAACCAATTAAATCTTTTAATTGTGGTAAGTTGTATTTTTCTGGATACCGAGTTGCAAAAATAATATCTAAAATATATTTTTCTATTTTTTCATCCATGTATACTTCATTTACAACTTTACGCGCTTGTAAAATTTGTTCCACAGAAATTACAGGGTTTACTGTTGCAAATTCGCCAGAAAGATTCTGACGCATAATAATTTGTTCGTCTTGTAGTTTTGGATAATCAATAACCACTTTTAGCATAAACCTATCTACCTGTGCTTCTGGTAAAGGATAGGTTCCTTCTTGTTCTACTGGGTTTTGAGTTGCCATTACTAAGAAAGGCTCGTCTAATTTAAAAGTAGTATCGCCAATAGTAATTTGGCGTTCTTGCATGGCTTCTAATAGTGCAGATTGTACTTTTGCTGGTGCTCTGTTAATTTCATCAGCTAATACAAAATTCGCAAAAATGGGTCCTTTTTTAATTTCGAAACCGTTTTCTTTCATATTATATATCATGGTTCCAACAACATCTGCGGGTAATAAATCTGGTGTAAATTGTACTCTACTAAAACTTGCTTGTACCGCTTTAGATAAGGTATTAATAGCTAGTGTTTTTGCCAAACCCGGAACCCCTTCTAATAAAATGTGTCCGTTTCCTAGTAAACCAATTAATAAACTTTCTATCATTTGTTTCTGACCCACAATTACTTTATTCATTTCTAAAGTAAGTATATCTATAAAGGCGCTTTCTCTTTCAATTTTCTCGTTAATAGCTCTTACATCTACATCCATGTGTATTAATTTAGGTGTTAAATTTTTAGAAAAACAAAACTACACTTTTAACAAAATTAATATTGTTAAAGGAAGGTTAAAGATACCTAGTTCTTAAAAATAAAATAAAATAAAATAAAAATGTTAAAAATGTTAAAAAAATTATTATTTTATATAAATGATGACTTTTTTGTAAGTTTTATTCAGTTTTATTTAATTTTACTTGCGTTATAAAATTAAAACACTAATATTTGCTCTCAATCAAAAAAAATAATTTAGATGACACAAAAAAGACTTAAAAATTTTTTAATGTTTACTTTTTTATTGTTTTTGCCTCTTTCATTAGCAGCACAAACAATTAAAGGTAAAGTAAAAGATGCTTCAGGCGAAGCCGTACCTTACATGAATGTTCTAGAAAAAGGAACAACAAATGGAACATTAACCAGCGATAATGGAGAGTTTAGTATTACAGTTAAAAGTTTACCAGCTACTTTAGTAGTATCTTCTATTGGTTATAAAACCAAAGAAGTAAAAGTAACAAACACATCATTTTTAACAGTTACCTTAGAAGAAGGCGGTGAGTCTTTAGATGAAATTGTGGTTACAGGTTCTAGAACTCCTGTAAGATCTAATACAAAGAGTCCTTTACCAATAGATGTTGTATCTTCTAAAGATTTAGTAGCTACAGGTCAAACTACCTTTGATAAGGCTTTACAATTTAAAATCCCATCATTTAACACGGTACAAACACCAGTAAATGATGCGACTTCTTTATTAGATCCGTATGAAATTAGAAACATGGGACCTTCTAGAACGTTAATTTTAATTAATGGAAAGCGTAAAAATTTATCTGCATTATTATATACACAAACTTCTCCTGGTAGAGGTGAAACAGGTTCAGATATTTCTGGTATTCCTGTAGATGCAATTAAATCTGTTGAAGTTTTAAGAGATGGAGCTTCTGCACAATATGGTTCAGATGCCATTGCAGGTGTAATTAACATTATTTTAAAAGATACTCCTAATGGAGGTTCAGCAACTTTAAGAACAGGAATGACTTCTGAAGGTGATGGAGAAATGTTTGGAGTAAGTGTAAACAACGGAACTTCTATTGGAGACGATAAAGGTTTTGTAAATTATACTGTAGATTTTTCTAAAACAAGTTTGGCAAATAGACCAGGAACTGTTGATGCTGAAGGTGAAGCTGGAGATTTTGGAGCAAATATTGCAGATGTTCAAGAATTTTTATCTAGACGTCCAGATGCAGGTAATATTAATGGTTCTCCTGAAACTGCCGCTGCTAAATTTTTAGTAAATGGTGAGTATAAATTAAGCGAAGAGTCTAAAGTATATTTCAATGCGGCTTTTATTAATAAAAAAGTAAATTCTTTTGCGAACTATAGAACTCCTTATTGGAGAACTGTTACTGATTTTCCTTATTTAGCTGATTTTTTCCCTGGAGATCATCCAACAAATGCTGGTGGTTATGATGGTTATGTACCAACCTTTGAAGGAGATTTAAATGACTACAATGCTACCGTAGGATTTAAGTCTGTTATTAATGATTGGAATGTTGATGCTAGTTTTACAACTGGTGGAAATTCACAAACATATAAAGTAAATCAATCTCATAACAGAAACACAGTATATTCTCCTTCAACTTGGGTTGATGCGAATAACAATGGTGTAATTGACAATGGAGAAGTTACTGAAGGAGCTCAGTTATATAGAGAAAACAGTAAAAAATCTTTCGATCCAGGAGG
>CAYWOM010000003.1:0-19410 GCA_964459905.1 uncultured Polaribacter sp.
ATAGTTAGATTGTAATAACTTCTTATTTTCTGGCCATTGATTATTTATTCTATTTAAGACTTCTTTACGAGTACAATTATCTCTTAAACTTACGCGTAAAATTCGTTCTTCTAAAGGTACAAAAACAGAAATTATTAGGCTGCAAAACTCATTACTTTTCGTTTCAAATAAAATGGCGTTTTCATATATAATATATTTTTTGTGATTATTTAGATGCACAAAATTTTGAAAATGTTTTTTTACTTCTGGATGCACTATTCCATTTAAAACGGTCAATTTTTCTTTATTATTAAAAACAATACCTGCTATAAAGCTGCTATTTAACAGCCCGTTCTTATAACTTTCTTCTCCAAAAGTTGCTGTAATTTTAGACTTAATAGATTTAGATGAGTTTATGAGTTTCTTTGCTTCAATATCTGCAATATAAACCGCGCTATTTTTAAACTCTGAAAAATAATTAGCTACCGTAGTTTTTCCGCTACCAATACCACCTGTTAATCCAACAATCATAATTATTATTTCTGAATTAAAAAATCTATTTTATTAGGAACAATTCTATAGCTTTTTACATAGCTAGATTTTATACTAACTTTAGGTATTAAATAACTTAAACTATTGTTTTCTGAAACAGAAAAATCGCATTCTACCAAAAAAGAACTTTTATCTATTTTATTAAAATTAGACAACCCAATTATAAAAATAATTTCTACTGTTTTAGAGAGTGTATTTAATTGAATATTTTCTGGCAGATTAATAATTTTAAAAGGAATATTAAAACTTCTTTCTGTAAATTTTTCTACGCTTGCAGAAATGGTTACAAATTGGGTATTTAACTTTATATTACCTGAATCAATTGGCTTTATAATTGCTACCTTTTTACTAAAATCTGCTTTTATATCTTCTAATTTTAAAGTGCTTAAAGCTATAGATTGTATATTTTTTACTTGAGATTCTGGTCCTGAGATAACAATGCTATCTGGCGTTACCTTTATTTTTTCAGAAATTTCATACCCAATATGGTATTTAATATCTAAACTAGGTTTAACTGGTATTTTTTTAGAAGTTAAACTGCCCAAATTTAAATGAATTGTGTCTGGGAAAATTTCTTGTAACTGTACCTGAGATAACAGTTGCTTTTGAATATTATTTTTTTGATGTTTTGTCAGAAAATAATATCCTTGAGATGTTTTTTTAGCTAAATTATTTGTGTTTAATATAATTGGTTTTCTGATTAAATTAGATCTAATAATTTTAAAACCAGTAGCTTTTACTTGAACAACTATTTGATTTATTGGCACAGATTGTAATAATTTATCTTGTGGTAATTTTTCATAGGAAATAGGCAATACTATAGTTGTAACATACTCTTTAGAAAGTGTTATTAACAACCATATTAATATAGAAGCTATTAAAAAACCTAAGAATTTTTTTGACGTTTTTTGTGCTTTTTTCAATTTTTAAAAGAATTTAATGCAATTTACACAAAAGCGAACAAACAAAAAAAAGTGAGCATCATCTAAATAGATAATGCTCACTTTTAATTTATTTAAGTTTTAACTACTACTTTTTTACAGGCGCTAAATACTTATTACTTAATTCCATAGAAATTGCAGAACGTTCAAATTTAATTTTTCCTGCTCCAGTTTCTATTGTTACGGTATTATCAGTCGTATTTATTTCTGCTATTTTACCATGAATACCACTAGAGGTAACCACTTTTGCTCCTTTTTTTATTTCTGCCTGAAAAGATTTCTCTTTTTTCTGACGATTCATTTGTGGTCTAATCATAAAAAAATATAATACTAAAATCATTGCCAAAAAGGGCAACATACTAGCTAAATTACCGGCATCGAATTGTAAAAAAATTGTTGTAAACATTTTATTTTTTGGCTTTAGGTGTTACCATTCCTTTTAGAGTTAAGATTTCTCTTCCGGTTTGGGTGTTTGTAATTAGTGTAATGTTTTTTTGTTGTCTATTTTGTTTTCCATTAGTGTTAAATTTTACTTTAACTTCTTCTGTTTGACCAGGTTTTATGGGTTTTTTAGGCCAGATAGGAACTGTACAACCGCAAGTAACTTTTGCATCCATAATAACTAAATCTATTTTACCAGAATTGGTAATTTTAAAAGTAGTTTCTACAATATCGCCTTCATTTACCGTGCCAAAATTATACTCTTTATTATCAAAAGAAATAGAGGCTGCTCCTTTTTTAATTTCTATATCTCTTGTCTTTGCACTGTCTAAATTAGCTTTGTTAATTTTTGTTGTTGCATTTGCACCATCTTTACAAGAAGTAAATACCGCTGCAAAAATTACAAAAGCGAATAAAAAGGTGATTTTTTTCATATTGTTTAAGTTTTTTGTAAAAATAATAAATAATTTAGGGTACACAATAAATTAAAGTAATCCCCTACCTATTTTAACAATTCTTTGGTTTTCTATAAACTCTTTAGAAATCTTATCTAAAACACCATTTATAAAATAACTACTCTTTTCTGTAGAGTAATCTTTAGAAACTTCTATATACTCGTTTATTGTTACTCTTGTGGGTATAGATGCAAAATTAATAAACTCTGTTATTGCCATTTTAATCAAAATCATGTCTATATCTGCAATTCTATCGGTTTCCCAATTTGGTGTTTTTTCGGTAATATCTTTTTCGTATTCTGTGTGCTTTAAAATAGTTTTTCTAAATAATTTAGACACAAACTCTTCATCGTCTGTATCTTTATATAAATTTCCTAAAACAAAAATTGCCGTGTTTTTGTGCTTGCTTAAAGATTTTACAATCCAAGTATTAACAAAAGGTATATCATCTGCCCAAGAAATCATTGTATCTTCAAAATAATCTCCTAATTTATCATTGGGTGCAATGATTTCCTTAAAAAATTCTACAACAAAAACTTTATCTTTTTTGTAAGAGTCCTCTTCAGCGTTTATATAATTTTTATACAAATCACTTTTTAGTAATTCGTCTAAAATTATCTTTACATATTCTGTATCTAATTCCCAGTTTTTTAAATTATTTAGTTCAATATAGCCTTCAACACTAACGCTTTCTGCAATTGCATTAATTAATTTATTGTCTATAAATTTGGTGTTGGGTTTTAAATCTTCTGCTGTAGCTAGAATTTTCTTTTTAGAAAGTGCAATTCTTTTTGCCGCTAATTTTTGTACTTCTACCAACAATTGAAGGTTTAAAACGTACAAATCGAACATTTTTAAAATACTGTGTTTTAAAAATTTTTCTTCTCTAATAATATCATCATTATTAGATTGCAACATCGCATATAAAGATTGCATTACTTTAACTCGAATATGTCTTCTGTTAATCATTTTAAAGAACTTATTTTTTAAGTGGGCAAAAATATATTTTTTCGCTCGCTGCAAAAATAGTGTTATTTTATTTTTATTAACTACAGATTTTTAATTCTTTTTTAGCATTATTTTTTTTGTTGATGACTTGTGTTTTAGATTTCTATTTTTCACTTTTAAACCCGTATATTCGTAGGTGAAAAAAATCAAGAATCATTGAAAGAATTACAACACTTAAACAAATATTTTTCTAAATATAAATGGCGTATTTTAGTAGGACTAATCATTACCATTTTATCTAAAATTTTAGCTTTAAAAGTACCACAAGTAATTGGAAACACTTTAAATGTTGTAGAAGATTATCAAAAGGCTAAAGCTACTAATTTATCAGAAGAAGCGCTACAGATTTTATTAGAAGAAGTACAGTATCAATTATTTGTAAACATACTAATTATTATTGGTGTGGCTGTTTTGGCTGGTTTTTTTACTTTTTTAATGAGACAAACTATTATTGTTACTTCTAGATTTATAGAATTCGATTTAAAAAACGAAATTTATCAACAGTACCAGAGGTTATCGCTTAATTTTTATAAAAAAAATAGAACTGGCGATTTAATGAATCGAATTTCTGAGGATGTTTCTAAAGTCAGAATGTACGTGGGCCCTGCAATTATGTATACCATGAACATGGTTGTTTTGCTAATTGTTGGTTTTACACAAATGATTAGTATCGATGTTACATTAACCATGTGTACCCTAATTCCTTTTCCGTTATTATCAATTTCAATTTTTGTTTTAAGCAAAGTAATTCATAAACGAAGTACCGTTGTTCAGCAATATTTATCAAAATTAACAACTTTTAATCAAGAATTTTTCTCTGGAATAAATGTGGTAAAATCTTACGGTATAGAAGCCTCTATAATAAAAGATTTTGATGAAATAGCAGATGAAAGCAAAGAAAAAAACATACATCTTCAAAAAGCAAATGCTTTGTTTTTTCCGTTGATGATTTTATTGATAGGAATTAGTAATTTGTTGGTTATTTATGTAGGTGGAAAACAATATATTAATGACGAAATTCAAATAGGAACTATTATAGAATTTATGTTATATGTAAATATTCTTACTTGGCCAGTGGCCGTAGTTGGCTGGGTTACTTCAATGATACAGCAAGCAGAAGCATCGCAATTAAGAATAAATGAGTTTTTAAAGCAAGTACCAGAAATTAAAAACAACACAACTTCTGCAACACAACTACAAGGAAATGTCACTTTTAAAGACGTTACATTTACCTATGACGACACAAACATAACGGCCTTAAAAAACATTAATTTCTCTGTAAAAGCAGGAGAAACCATGGCTATTTTAGGAAACACCGGTTCTGGAAAATCTACCATAATAGAATTAATTTCTAGATTATATGATACTGAACAAGGAACTGTTTTATTAGACAATACACCTATTAAAGAAGCAAATTTAAACGATGTTAGAAGTCAGATTGGTTTTGTACCGCAAGATCCTTTTTTGTTTTCTGACACCATAGAAAATAATATAAAATTTGGTAAAGAAAACGCTACTGAAGAAGAAATTATAAACGCTGCAAAAAATGCGGTTGTACATGATAATATAATCGAATTTACAAACGGTTATAAAACCATTTTAGGAGAACGAGGGGTAACACTTTCTGGCGGACAAAAACAGCGTGTATCTATTGCAAGGGCAATTATTAAAAATCCTAAAATATTAATTTTTGACGATTGTTTGTCTGCCGTAGACACAGAAACTGAAGAACAAATCTTATCTAATTTAGAAAAAGTATCTAAAAACAAGACCACTTTTATAATTAGTCATAGAGTTTCATCAGCTAAAAATGCTGATAAAATTATTGTTTTAGAGCAAGGTGAAATTATACAGCAAGGAACTCACAATCAATTAATAACAAAAAAAGGATATTACAAAGATTTATACGAACAGCAACTTTTAGAAAAAGAAATTTAATCTTTTAACATTGCAACGTATATTTTTTTGTTAGCTTTGTTAGGTAAAGAATCAATTTATAATTATTATTAAAAAAAATTATGGCAGAAAGAGTTGAACAAGAAGAAATTTTTTCACAAGTATTAAGAGCAGGACGAAGAACTTATTTTTTTGATGTAAGAGCTACAAAAGCAGACGATTATTACTTAACAGTTACAGAAAGCAAGAAATTTACCCATGATGATGGTACTTTTCATTATCAAAAACACAAAATTTATTTATACAAAGAAGATTTTTCTGATTTTCATGAAATGCTAAAAAAAGCAACCGATTATATTGTTACCGAAAAAGGTAATGAAGTAATTAGCGAGCGTCATCAAAAAGACTTTAAAAAAGAAGAAACCAAAGAAGAAACTGCCTCTACAGGTAGTTTTACAGACGTATCTTTTGATGATATTTAACAGTTAAAAACTGTTTTTATGTGCGTTTATTTTTAGATTATTTTATTTTAATAATAAGTAAAACAAAAAAAATAATTCAAATTTAATTTACACTTATTTTAAAAACCACAAATTTACTATTTGTGGTTTTTTTTTGCATTTAACTTTGTGTTTTTCAAAACCTAAATAGTGTTTTATTTTTATAAACTACAAAACACGTTTCATTGTTTTACTTTTAGAAACTGTTTCCTCCCACTCTTTTTTGGCGCTGCTATCTTTTGTTATTCCGCCACCAATATAAATTGAGGCAATATTATTAGCAACTTTCATACAACGTAGGTTTACAAATAAACTAGAAGTTGGGTTAATATTTTTTGTGTTTAAAACATTTATTTCTCCTAAAAAGCCAGTATAAAATTCTCTATTATAGTTTTCGTTTTGGTTAATAAAATCTGTTGCTTTTTTTCTTGATAAACCACAAACTGCAGGCGTTGGATGCAAACCCCTAATTAAGGTTTTTAGAGTAGCTTTTGTCTTTAAAACACCCGCTACTTTTGTTCTTAAATGTAATAAATTTCCTGCTTTAACTGTTTCTGTTTTATCAATTTCTAAATCGGTTGCAATACCTTTTAATTGAGTAGTTATAAAGTTGGTAACTAATTGCTGCTCTTCTAATTCTTTGGTTTTCCAAACAATACTTTCTGTATTATTTAAAACTTGTGTTCCTGCTAAAGACATGGTTTTAAAAGCAGTTTTTTCTATCTGTAAAAGTGTTTCTGGTGTGGCTCCAAACCACAAACCAACCTTTGGATGATACCAAACATACACAAAAGCATTTGCATACGTTTGTAATAATTTTTTATAGATTTCTAAAAGATTAAAATTAGTAATTTTAACAAGCTCTTGCCGTGAAACAACTACTTTTTGTAATTCATTTTCAGAAATTAAATCAATTGCTTTTTCAACAATTTTTATATGTGCTAATCTAGAATTCTCTTTTAAGTTATTTTTATGTTGAAAATTATTTTTTAATGGTATTTTATTTTTAAAAGATAATTTTTCAGTAAAAAAAACTGATTCTTCTTTGGGAAATAAAATTGCTTTTTGGTTGCTACTAAAAGGTGCAAAAACAAAACCGGCTTCAGTGAAATTTGTGGTCTCAAAAACGGTATCATTACTCATAAAAAATGCAGAAAGCTCTTCTGTATTTGGTTTTCTATATGCAACAAAAGGCATTTTTTTGTCATAAGAAGCTGTTATTTTATCAAAAATCGAATTCAATACTTTTTTTTTAAAGGTGATTAAAACACAGAAATTATCTTTTCTCTAAAACAATATTTGTCATTTTAGCAACAGAAATTAAATGATCATTTTCATCAACAATTGTTACCTCCCATAAATGGGTTGTTTTGCCTCTATGAATATTTTTTGCAGTAGCAAAAACAGTACCTTCTCGCTTACTTTTTATATGGTTTATAGACAATTGAATTCCGTTTACAAACTGCGTTTTACTATCAATAAAAAAATTAGAAGCAGCACTACCAACACTTTCTGCTAAGGCTGCAGTTGCGCCACCATGCAATTGGCCGTAGGGTTGATGAACGCTTAAATTTACTGGCATTTTTGCAGTTAAAAAATCAGCTCCAATAGCAATATACTCAATATCAAGCGTTTCCATTAAGGTGTTTTTAGAACGCTCATTAAATGCTTTTAAAATAGCAGATGTATCCATGTCTTTTTATTTATAATGTAAAAATACATATAAAAATTTGTATTTTTGTTGCAGAAAAATGAAACCATTTCATGTACAAAATACGCGTAATTTTAGACACCAAAGAAGATGTAATTAGAACTATTTTAGTTGATAATACAATTAATCTAGAAATTTTACACAAAACAATTGCTGCCTCTTTTGGATTTAAAGGACAAGAAATGGCCTCTTTTTATAACGCTGATGAAGAATGGAACCAGGGCGAAGAAATTCCGTTATTTAATATGGCAGAAGCTGGCGAAGGAATTTCTATGCAAACTTGCATTTTAAATGACACGTTACCGGCTGAAAACAACAAACTAATTTATGTCTATGATTTTTTAAATATGTGGACTTTTTATGTGGATGTTGTAGAAATTTCTTCCGAAGTAAAAAACGATTTACCAAAAACCATACTTTCTGTTGGCGAAATACCGAAAGAAGCGCCAGAAAAAGAGTTTATTGCAGATAATTTAGAAGATTCTTTTAAGGATGAAGATGATGATGAATTCGATCCTTTTGATGAATACGATTTTAATGAGTACTAAAACGTTTGTAATTGTTTAGTTTTCTTTAATTAACAATTTTCACAATTAAACGAATACACAATTACATAGTTTTCCAGTAACAATTTTGTAAATTAGTCGTCTTACATACATAATCGACTAAAACAACTTCTTTGGAAACCATCTTATCAATTAAAAATCTCGATAAAAAATACGGATCCGTTCACGCAGTAAATAATCTTTCTTTTGATATTAAAAAAGGAAATGTTTATGGAATTTTAGGGCCAAATGGCAGTGGAAAATCAACAACTTTAGGAATTATACTAAATGTTGTAAACAGTACCTCTGGCAATTTCTCTTGGTTTAACGGCAATTTAACCACACATGAAGCTTTAAAAAAAGTAGGCGCCATTATAGAACGTCCAAACTTTTATCCGTACATGACTGCAAATCAGAATTTACAACTAATTTGTAAAATAAAAGGAATAGCTACCGATAAAATTGATGATAAACTAAGAGCTGTAAACCTTTTTGAAAGAAAAAACAGCAAGTTTAAAACCTTTTCATTAGGGATGAAACAGCGCTTAGCAATTGCTTCTGCTTTGTTAAACGATCCAGAAATTTTAATTTTAGACGAGCCTACCAATGGTTTAGATCCACAAGGAATTCATGAAATTCGTGAAATTATAAAAGAAATTGCCGCAAACGGAACCACAATTTTATTGGCTTCTCACCTTTTAGATGAAGTAGAAAAAGTCTGTTCTCATGTAGTAGTCATTAGAAAAGGAATAAAATTATACAGTGGTAGAGTTGACGAAATGACCGCTTCAAATGGTTTGTTAGAACTAAAAACAGATACCAATGAGCAAGAATTAATCAACGTTTTAGAAAATCATTCTGCAATAGAAAAAGTTTCTAAAGATCATGAAACTATTATTGCTACTTTAAATAGCGAAATTTCTTCCACAGAAATTAACAGTTATTTGTTTAAAAAAGGGTTTGTTTTATCGCATTTGGTAAAACGTAAACCAAGTTTAGAGCAACAATTTTTAGATCTAACAAATAACAATTAACTTAAATATTAGTTCGATCAAGTTTTAAAACCAATTAAACCAAAACATAAAAACGTCATGTTAAGACTATTATCTATAGAATATCATAAATTAAAGTACAACAAAGCAAGTAGAGTTCTAATTTTAATTTATTTCGGTCTTCTTTCTGCAATTTCATTAATAGCGGCCATTAAAATTCCTTTTTTTGGGACCACAATACACTTTGCCGAATATGGTATCTTTAATTTTCCATATATATGGCATTTTAACACCTATGTTGCTGGCATTTTAAAATTCTTTTTATTACTAGTAATTGTATCTATGGTGTCTAACGAATACAGTAATAAAACCTTAAAACAGAATTTAATTGACGGGTTGAGTAAAAAAGAATTTATTCTTTCAAAATTTTATACTGTAATTGCGCTTTCTTTAATTTCAACAGTTTTTGTTTTTTTAGTTTCTTTAATTTTAGGATTAATCTATTCAGATTATAATGAATTGGTAATTATTACTTCAGATTTAGAGTATTTATTGGCCTTTTTTATAAAATTAGTTGGTTTTTTCTCTTTTGGTTTATTTTTAGGGATTCTTGTAAAACGCTCTGCTTTTGCTATTGGCGCCATGTTAATTTGGTTAATTTCCGAAAACATTATAAGAGGCTTTTTATATTGGTCATTTAGAAGCTCAGAAAACACCTCTGAAATTGTTAATAGTATTGTGCAGTTTTTTCCAATGGAAGCAATGTATAATTTAATAAAAAATCCAATAGAAAGACTTGGCGCTGTAAAAACCTTGGTACAAAATGCTGGTGGAAATTATACTTTTAATTACGCTGTAGAATTCTCTACAATTTTAATTGTGTCTTTCTGGACATTTACATTTATTTATTTGTCTTATATACTGTTAAAAAAGAGAGATTTGTAATACTTTTTATATATTTGACATTAAGATTTCAAATATTCTCAAATGAAGAAATTATTACCAATAATACTTATACTTTTTACATTAAATATTTTCTCTCAAAAAGAAGCCAACTTTTGGTATTTTGGCAATAGAGCTGCTTTAGATTTTAATTCGGGTGTACCCGTTCCTGTTGGTGGGAGTGAATTAAATACCACAGAAGGTTGTTCTTCATTCTCTGATGCTAATGGTAATTTATTATTTTATGTTGGCGCACCTTCACCAACAACAAATAATCTAACTATTTGGGGAAAAGACAATGTGCCAATGCCAAATGGTACAGGCTTACAAGGAGATACATCAAGTTCTCAATCTGCGTTAACAGTACCTGCTCCAGGACAACCCAATATTTATTATTTATTTGTTGTTGGTGCTCCTTCGAGTAGTAACCAAGGTTTTTGGTTTTACACCATAGACATGACTTTAAATGGTGGTAATGGAGATGAAGTTGGTAGCGCAACAGATTTATCTCAAGGAAATAGTAATTTATGGTCCGAAAAAGTAACCGCTGTTAGGGCTAACAACTGTAATGAATTTTGGGTAATTTCTTTTAGAAGACCAAACTTATTTTATGCTTATAAAGTAAATTCTTCTGGTGTAGATATAGCAAACCCAAGAATATCTACAATAAATAATTATAATATTAACTTTAATGGTTCAAGAGGGTACTTAAAAGTTTCTCCTAATGGAAAAATATTAGTTGCAGCTAACATGAACGATGACACATTTATTTTTAATTTTGATGATTTAACAGGAGAAGTTTCCAATTTTAATAACACTGCAACACCAAGCCAATTAAATACAAATGGCAATAATGGTTATGGAGTAGAGTTTTCAGCCTCAAGTAGCAGATTATACGTTTCTACTGGTAATTTTGGAGGAGCAACAGAAAATTTATTTCAATTTGATGTTACTCAAGCGAATATAACTGATATAAATGCATCTAGATTTACTGTACATAGTTATTTTAATACAAGAGGAGCCTTACAATTAGGTCCTAATGCAAAAATTTATTGGGCAAGCGATAATTCAAATAACATAAGTGTTATTAATAATCCTGAAGAATTAGGTGCTGCTGTAAATTACGCGCATCAAAGTGTAAATATTGGTTCTGGTGCCGTTGTTTCTAGACAAGGCCTACCTCCATTTTTATCTTCTTTATTATTACCAATTGAAATAAAAGATGCCGATACAAACGAAGTTATTAACAACCAAGATTTAAAACTTTGTACCGCAGAAAACATAACAATTATACCAGAAGTAATATCGGGTAGTAATACAACCCATGAATGGTTTTTTAATAATGGCACAATACCAATTGCAACAACACCAATACTTACACTTACTAATTTATCAGCAGCTAATACGGGTGCCTATAAATTAATAGTTAAATTAACAGATAATTGTGGTAATATTACTCAATATGACGGCACATTTAATATCGAAGTTTTCAATGCAGCTTCAGCCACAAAACCAACAGACATAAACTTTTGCGATAGCGATACTGCTGTGCCGAATGATTTTGATTTAGCAACCTTAAAAAACACAGCAATTTTAGGTGGTTTAGACCCAGCAATCTTTAATGTTTTATATTTTGATACCTTGGCAAAAGCAACCGCAAATGTTGCTGGCTCAGATTTACCTAATCCATACCAAGTAAATACCCCAAGTACACAAACTGTTTTTGCAAGAGTACATAACAGAGACGCACCCGATGCTTGTTTTGCAATCACAGAATTCGAATTAGAAGTAACCAACAATCCAATACCAGTGCAACCTACCGTATTTCGTAGTTGCGATGATACCGCAAGTACAAGCGACACAGACACCATTAATTTCTTTAGACTAGATGAGAAAGATACCGAAATTTTAGGTACTTTAAATCCTAGTCAATACAACGTTTCTTACCATACCTCGCGTGCAGATGCACTTATTAGTAGCACAACAAATGCTATTGATAAAACAAGTGATTATCCAGTAACACTAACACAAAGAATATTCGTTAGGGTAGAAAATAGAGACGATGTTGCTTGTAATGCTATTTCTGATGATACTGCCGGAAGTACTTTTACTTCCTTTGAAATTATTGTAGACCCCTTGCCTATTATAAAAACAAATCCGGTAATTTTAAAACAGTGTGATGATGATACCGATTTAAGAACAACCTTTAATCTTACAGAAGCAGAAATTAGTGTTTCAGACAACAGAGCTAACGAAACTTTCGAATATTATGCAACTCAAGCAGATGCTATAGCAGGAACACCACAAGTTGCAGACAAATTAAGATACCCCGTAAATAATATGGGCGAAGCTTGGGTAAGAACCATTTCTACCTTTAATTGCTACAGAATCTCTAAAATAGAACTCATTGTTTCTTTTGCAGGTGACGTAAATTACAACACAGAATTTGTTGCTTGTGATGACTTTTTAGATGCCGATGGAAATGATACTGCCGCAAATTCTGATACTGATGGAATTACTTCTTTCAACTTTAGTGACGCTAGCCAAGAGGTTATCAATTTATTTCCGCCCCTTATTCAACCCAATTTAGAAGTATTATACTATCAAACAATTGCAGATAGAACGGCTTCTATTAATGAAATTGCAGATATTACCAATCATAGAAATAATAGTGATCCTACTTTTGCAAACAATCAAACAATATATATTCGAATAAAAAATAAAGTAAACAACGATTGTACAGGAATTGGACAACTTTTTTTAAGAGTAACAGAAGTACCAATAGCAAATACACCTACCAACTTCGACCTTTGTGATGACGCCCTTTCTGGAAGTACCATAGATGGTAAAAATGTAAATATTGATCTACGTAATAGAGTAGCCGATATTTTGGGTACTACACAAACAGAAGCAGATTATATTGTTTCCTTTCATACCACAGCAATTGGCGCAAATACAAATGCAGATCTAATTACAAACGACACCAGTTTTACAAATACCCCTCAAACTGGTTTTACCGTTGGAGTTATAAGCGAACAAACAATTTTTGTACGTGTACAAGATAGAAACGCAACACCACAATGTTTTAATGATGCCGTTTCTTTTAAAGTAATTGTAAATCCTATTCCAGAGGTTGCCACAGCCATTACACCGCTTGCCGTTTGCGATATACCAACAGCAACCGATGCCGACCCTAGGAACAGACTTGCACAAAACATCGATTTAACGGTTAAAAACATAGACATTCTTGCCAGTAGAACAAACCATAGAGTGGCCTATTATGCAACTCAACAACATGCGGTAGACGGAACACCAGAAATTATAGATCCAACAGATTTTCAAAACGATCCTACACAAACTACTTTTCCAATCAACTTTAATACAGACCAACCTGGTATACAAACCATTTTCTTTGCCGTAATTGAGCAAGGTGGAAATAGGTGTAGATCCTTATTTTCAACCTATCAATTATTAATCTACCCAGAACCTAATGTTCCTGTAAATATTGCTGATTATTCTGATTGTGATAATCAAACTGATACCGATCAAAGTGATAGCAATGGCAGAAACGGAGATATTGCACTCATTAATAAAATACCAGAAATTCTTGCCAATTATCAACCTAATGAATTTGTAGATTTTAGTGTTACTTTTTATACTTCTTTAGCAAACGCACAAGCAAATGATATTTCTTTAGCAATTGATGAAAACAAGTTTGAGAACATTACCAATGGGCAAACTATTTTTGTACGTGTAGAAAATACTAAAAACACACCAATAGCTTGTATCCATACACGCTTATCTTTTAACATCAACATTAAAGAATTGCCTAGTTTTACAGTATCTGGAGAAAAAGACATCGACGACCCACTAATTGTTTGTGTAAATAATGACCCAGAAACACCTATTCTTTTAGAGGCTGAAGACCCTGCAACAGGTTATGATTATGTATGGACGGATGAAATTGGAACTGTTTTAGGAAACAGTAGTACAATAAGAGTTGCTACTGCAGGAGAATATACCGTTACCGCATTCGATAGATTGCCTGTGGGCATCCGTTGTTCTAGAGCGAGAACTATTGTAGTAGTCGAATCTGAAAAACCTACTTTATTAGAGGAGTATGTAACTATTATAGACGAATCTAACAATATTAGTAGTCAAAATAATATCTCTGTTTTTATCGATACCATTACCAACACTTTAGGGAAAGGAGATTATCAATATGCTTTAAGAAATGAAGACACTGGGCAAAGAATACCTTTTATTGGTTTTCAAGATGAACCACTCTTTGAAGGTTTAGAAGGCGGAATTTACACCATCATTGTTAATGATAAAAATAATTGCGAACCAGATGCACAACTGCTAATATCTGTTATTCAATTTCCAAAATTCTTTACCCCTAATGCAGACGGAAGAAATGATACTTGGGTGGTAAAAGGTGCAAACAAAGATTTTTACCCAAATACAAGTATGAATATCTTTAATCGATTCGGAAAAATAGTAGCACAAATTCCGATAGATAGCAAAGGTTGGGACGGAACCTACAACGGTAAACTACTACCTTCTGATGATTATTGGTTTAATGTGCAACTAATACCTGCAAACCCAAACAAACCACAGGTGCTTAAAAAAGGCCATTTCTCATTGTTGAGGAGGTAAAAAAAAGAGTAATTTTAAACCAAAAATTTAATTAAATCAGTTAAAAGTTTATATATATTTTTTAATTACCCTAAAAGTTAGAAATTTTTAAATTTTTTTAATATCAATAATTTTATAAAAAAATGAAAAAAATATTAGCCCTATTTTTAGTATTATACTCTATAAATGTTTTAGCTCAAAGTGGTTCACCAACTTGCGATGCCGCAGAACCAGCATGTTCAGACAACGCTGGTGTAAAAATATTTCCAAACGTAACAGGTCAGCCAAATCAGGGAGTTTTTGGATGTTTATCAGATTCTCCAAACGGCGCTTGGTTTTATATTAAAGTAGCACAAACAGGACGCTTGGCTTTTAATATTATACAAAACACTCAATTTGACACCAACGGTAACCCAGTAGGTACAGGTATTGATGTAGATTTTATTGCATGGGGACCATTTACCACCTCTGATTCTAATTGTAGTAATTTAGCTACTGGCTGCGGACTTCTAACTTGTCCAAGCAACGTAGATGACCCAAATTTTTATTTAAATGATGAAGACGGAACAAATATTACTGATTGTAGTTATTCTGGTGATAGTTTTGAAACACTTACAATACCAAATGCTCAAGCAGGAGAGTTCTATGTTCTTTTAGTAACTAATTATGTACTAGCCGGACCAGGTACACCAGGCTTTATAAAATTAGAACAAACAAACTTTGGTGAAACAGGTGCTGGTGTTACAGATTGCTCTATAGTTGCAGGAGAACTAGGAGTTGACCAAAAAATATGTAATGGTACAAATGTAACTTTAGATGCTACACCTACAGTTGGCACCCCAACTAGTTATAAATGGTTTGTAGATACAGGTGCTGGTTTTTCTGTTATTACTGGGCAAACAAATGCAATTATAAATATAACTAATAATTTATCGGGTATTTATAAAGTAGAAATTACAGATGATACTGGAGGAATAGGTGAAGACGAAGTGACAATAACATTTTTCGATGCAGCTTCCGCCACAAAACCAACAGACATAAATTTTTGCGATAGCGATACCACCGTGCCGAATGATTTTGATTTAGCAGCCTTAAAAAACACAGCAATTTTAAGTGGTTTAGACCCAGCAATCTTTAATGTTTTATATTTTGATACCTTGGCAAAAGCAACCGCAAATGTTGCTGGCTCAGATTTACCTAATCCATACCAAGTAAATACCCCAAGTACACAAACTGTTTTTGCAAGAGTACATAACAGAGACGCACCCGATGCTTGTTTTGCAATCACAGAATTCGAATTAGAAGTAACCAACAATCCAATACCAGTGCAACCTACCGTATTTCGTAGTTGCGATGATACCGCAAGTACAAGCGACACAGACACCATTAATTTCTTTAGACTAGATGAGAAAGATACCGAAATTTTAGGTACTTTAAATCCTAGTCAATACAACGTTTCTTACCATACCTCGCGTGCAGATGCACTTATTAGTAGCACAACAAATGCTATTGATAAAACAAGTGATTATCCAGTAACACTAACACAAAGAATATTCGTTAGGGTAGAAAATAGAGACGATGTTGCTTGTAATGCTATTTCTGATGATACTGCCGGAAGTACTTTTACTTCCTTTGAAATTATTGTAGACCCCTTGCCTATTATAAAAACAAATCCGGTAATTTTAAAACAGTGTGATGATGATACCGATTTAAGAACAACCTTTAATCTTACAGAAGCAGAAATTAGTGTTTCAGACAACAGAGCTAACGAAACTTTCGAATATTATGCAACTCAAGCAGATGCTATAGCAGGAACACCACAAGTTGCAGACAAATTAAGATACCCCGTAAATAATATGGGCGAAGCTTGGGTAAGAACCATTTCTACCTTTAATTGCTACAGAATCTCTAAAATAGAACTCATTGTTTCTTTTGCAGGTGACGTAAATTACAACACAGAATTTGTTGCTTGTGATGACTTTTTAGATGCCGATGGAAATGATACTGCCGCAAATTCTGATACTGATGGAATTACTTCTTTCAACTTTAGTGACGCTAGCCAAGAGGTTATCAATTTATTTCCGCCCCTTATTCAACCCAATTTAGAAGTATTATACTATCAAACAATTGCAGATAGAACGGCTTCTATTAATGAAATTGCAGATATTACCAATCATAGAAATAATAGTGATCCTACTTTTGCAAACAATCAAACAATATATATTCGAATAAAAAATAAAGTAAACAACGATTGTACAGGAATTGGACAACTTTTTTTAAGAGTAACAGAAGTACCAATAGCAAATACACCTACCAACTTCGACCTTTGTGATGACGCCCTTTCTGGAAGTACCATAGATGGTAAAAATGTAAATATTGATCTACGTAATAGAGTAGCCGATATTTTGGGTACTACACAAACAGAAGCAGATTATATTGTTTCCTTTCATACCACAGCAATTGGCGCAAATACAAATGCAGATCTAATTACAAACGACACCAGTTTTACAAATACCCCTCAAACTGGTTTTACCGTTGGAGTTATAAGCGAACAAACAATTTTTGTACGTGTACAAGATAGAAACGCAACACCACAATGTTTTAATGATGCCGTTTCTTTTAAAGTAATTGTAAATCCTATTCCAGAGGTTGCCACAGCCATTACACCGCTTGCCGTTTGCGATATACCAACAGCAACCGATGCCGACCCTAGGAACAGACTTGCACAAAACATCGATTTAACGGTTAAAAACATAGACATTCTTGCCAGTAGAACAAACCATAGAGTGGCCTATTATGCAACTCAACAACATGCGGTAGACGGAACACCAGAAATTATAGATCCAACAGATTTTCAAAACGATCCTACACAAACTACTTTTCCAATCAACTTTAATACAGACCAACCTGGTATACAAACCATTTTCTTTGCCGTAATTGAGCAAGGTGGAAATAGGTGTAGATCCTTATTTTCAACCTATCAATTATTAATCTACCCAGAACCTAATGTTCCTGTAAATATTGCTGATTATTCTGATTGTGATAATCAAACTGATACCGATCAAAGTGATAGCAATGGCAGAAACGGAGATATTGCACTCATTAATAAAATACCAGAAATTCTTGCCAATTATCAACCTAATGAATTTGTAGATTTTAGTGTTACTTTTTATACTTCTTTAGCAAACGCACAAGCAAATGATATTTCTTTAGCAATTGATGAAAACAAGTTTGAGAACATTACCAATGGGCAAACTATTTTTGTACGTGTAGAAAATACTAAAAACACACCAATAGCTTGTATCCATACACGCTTATCTTTTAACATCAACATTAAAGAATTGCCTAGTTTTACAGTATCTGGAGAAAAAGACATCGACGACCCACTAATTGTTTGTGTAAATAATGACCCAGAAACACCTATTCTTTTAGAGGCTGAAGACCCTGCAACAGGTTATGATTATGTATGGACGGATGAAATTGGAACTGTTTTAGGAAACAGTAGTACAATAAGAGTTGCTACTGCAGGAGAATATACCGTTACCGCATTCGATAGATTGCCTGTGGGCATCCGTTGTTCTAGAGCGAGAACTATTGTAGTAGTCGAATCTGAAAAACCTACTTTATTAGAGGAGTATGTAACTATTATAGACGAATCTAACAATATTAGTAGTCAAAATAATATCTCTGTTTTTATCGATACCATTACCAACACTTTAGGGAAAGGAGATTATCAATATGCTTTAAGAAATGAAGACACTGGGCAAAGAATACCTTTTATTGGTTTTCAAGATGAACCACTCTTTGAAGGTTTAGAAGGCGGAATTTACACCATCATTGTTAATGATAAAAATAATTGCGAACCAGATGCACAACTGCTAATATCTGTTATTCAATTTCCAAAATTCTTTACCCCTAATGCAGACGGAAGAAATGATACTTGGGTGGTAAAAGGTGCAAACAAAGATTTTTACCCAAATACAAGTATGAATATCTTTAATCGATTCGGAAAAATAGTAGCACAAATTCCGATAGATAGCAAAGGTTGGGACGGAACCTACAACGGTAAACTACTACCTTCTGATGATTATTGGTTTAATGTGCAACTAATACCTGCAAACCCAAACAAACCACAGGTGCTTAAAAAAGGCCATTTCTCATTGTTGAGGAGGTAAAAAAATATCAGCAAAAACTTCATAAAAAATACGGATATTTTAAAAAAAAGTATCCGTATTTTTACAGTATGGAATTTAAATTGGTATCAGAATTTTCTCCAACGGGAGATCAACCCACCGCTATTAAAGAACTTTCTAATAGTATTATTGCAGGTGAAAAACATCAAACTTTATTAGGTGTAACAGGTTCTGGTAAAACTTTTACGGTAGCAAATGTAATTCAAGAAGTTAAAAAACCAACCTTAGTTTTAGCACATAATAAAACCCTTGCCGCACAATTATATTCAGAATTTAAACAGTTCTTTCCAGAAAATGCCGTAGAATATTTTGTTTCTTATTACGATTATTATCAACCAGAAGCATACATTCCTGTGACTGGAACTTACATAGAAAAAGATTTATCTATTAATGAAGATATAGAACGTTTACGTTTAAGCACAACCTCTTCTCTACTCTCCGGAAGACGAGATGTTATTGTAATTGCATCTGTTTCTTGTTTATACGGAATTGGAAACCCCGTAGAGTTTAAGAAAAACGTAATTCCTGTTGCTGTTGGGCAACAAATTGCTAGAACTAAATTTTTACATCAATTAGTAACCAGTTTATACTCTAGAACAGAAGTAGACATTAAAAGC
>CAYWOM010000004.1:0-18383 GCA_964459905.1 uncultured Polaribacter sp.
TCAAAGTAATCGAGTTCTTTGCGCCTGGCCGCCTTCACCAATGGTGTCGGCAGCTAATGGGTTAAAATTGAAGGAACATTATTTACTTTATATGATAAATAATCTTCTCCTTTAAAACTATTAACTAAGTCTTCTATTGATTTATTATCTATAAAAGGGTTATCTGAACAAATTCTAATTATTGTGTCTAATTTATTTTCTTCTGCGCAATTAATAAATCTTTCTAGTACATTTTGCTCAGAACCTGTATAAAATTTTATTTCATGTTTGGTTGCATAAGCCTCTAATACATTATCTACTTTTAAAGTTGATGTTGCCAAAAAAATAGGTATATCAATTTTTAAAAATTTTAATTTATTTAATAAAATACCTAAAAAGGTAACTTGTTTTTCTAGTTCTAAAATTATTTTATTTGGCAACCTTGTAGAAGATGTTCTTGCTTGAACTATTATTCCAAAATTATACATATTAAGTAATTTTTAAAGTTTATGAATAATTAAGATTTCACCAAATACCAATCATACATCATTTCTACACCTTGCTCCAATTCTACAGAATATTTCCAACCTAAATTATGTAATTTAGAAACATCAGTAACTTTACGCATGGTGCCATCTGGTTTATCAGAATTAAAAACAAAATTACCTTTAAAGCCAATCACTTTTTTTATTAAAAAAGCCAATTCTTTAATAGAAACATCTTTACCTGTACCAATATTTATATGTGTATTTCTAACTTCTGTTGTGTCTGTAACCAATTCTTTAAAATCTACATTTTGCATAATATGCACACTTGCATCTGCCATATCTTCAGAGTACAAAAACTCGCGCATTGGTTTGCCAGAACCCCAAATTTCTATTTCTTTTGATGAAACGCCAAACTTTAATAAAATAGTTTCTGCTTCATTATAATCGGTAACATTTAATTCTTTAAGTACAGCTTCTTTATTGTCTTCTTCTAATAATTTAGCTAAATGAATTTTTTTAATTAAAGCTGGTAAAACATGTGATTTTTCTAAATCGAAATTATCATTTGGGCCATATAAATTGGTTGGCATTACCGATATAAAATTAGTGCCATATTGTAAATTATAACTTTCGCATAATTTAATACCTGCAATTTTAGCAATTGCATAGGGTTCATTTGTGTATTCTAAAACATCTGTTAATAAAGAATCTTCTTTAATTGGTTGCGCAGCATTTTTTGGATAAATACAAGTGCTTCCTAAAAACAATAACTTCTTAACTCCAGCAACATAACTCTCATGAATTACATTATTTTGTATCATTAAATTATGATACATAAAATCTGCTCTGTAAGTACTATTTGCAACAATACCACCAACTTTTGCTGCCGCTAAAAAAACATAGTCTGGTTTTTCTTCTTTAAAAAAAGCAGCCGTTTCTTGTTGATTTGTTAAATCTAGTTCTTTATGTGTTTTTGTAATAAAATTAGAAAACCCTCTTTGTTTTAGGTTTTTTAAAATTGCACTACCCACTAAACCTCTATGACCGGCAATAAATATTTTATCGTTCTTATTCATAGTTGTTTAAAATATCGTGTCCGCCTTTTTTAAGATATACCTCTTTCTTCATTAAGTTTACATCATTTTCCATCATATCTTTTACTAAATCTTGTAAAGTAAATTCTGGAATCCAACCTAATTTTTCTTTGGCTTTTGTTGCGTCTCCAATTAATAAATCTACTTCTGTAGGTCTAAAATAATGAGGATCTACTGCAACAACTTCTTTACCAATTTCTAAATTATATTCGGCATTAGAACAAGATTTTACATATCCTTTTTCATTTTCTCCTTCTCCTTTAAACTCTAATTCTATACCTACTTCTGCAAAAGCCATTTTTACAAAATCTCTTACTTTTGTTGTTGTTCCAGTAGCAATTACATAATCTTCTGGGGTTTCAGCCTGCAAAATCATCCACATCATTCTTACATAATCTTTTGCATGCCCCCAATCTCTCTTTGCATCTAAATTACCTAAATGCACTTTTTCTTGTAAGCCTAAAGCTATTTTAGAAACGGCTCTAGTAATTTTTCTTGTTACAAAAGTTTCTCCTCTTATTGGAGATTCATGATTAAATAAAATTCCGTTACACGCAAATAAGTTATACGCTTCTCTGTAGTTTACAGTAATCCAATAGGCATAAATTTTTGCAACTCCATAAGGGCTTCTTGGATAAAATGGAGTGGTTTCTGTTTGCGGAACCTCTTGTACTTTACCGTATAACTCTGATGTTGATGCTTGATAAATCTTCGTCTTTTTCTCTAAATTTAAAATCCGTATTGCTTCTAGCAATCTTAAAGTACCTAAACCATCTACATTGGCAGTATATTCTGGCGTTTCAAAAGAAACATGTACATGACTCATTGCTGCCAAATTGTATATTTCATCTGGCTTTACTTCTTGTATAATTCTAATTAAATTAGAAGTATCTGTCATATCGCCATAATGTAAAAATAAATTTCTATCTGTTACATGTGGATCTTGATATAAGTGATCTATTCTTTGCGTATTAAAACTTGAAGCTCTTCGTTTTATACCATGAACTTCATAGCCTTTTTTAAGTAACAATTCTGTTAAATACGCTCCATCTTGGCCGGTAATCCCTGTAATTAAGGCTTTCTTTTTCATTGTATAAGCTCTTTTTAAATGTTTTTAAGTATATGTGTTTTCTAAAACTATTATTTCTTTAGTCTTTTTTATAATTGTTTAAGTACCTATTTAATTGTTTTAATAATAAAAACAAAATTAGAAACCCAGCGAATAAAGTTGCTAATAAAAAAGCATAGTTTTTTGTAAACCCTTTTATTTTATACCCAATAGGTTGAAAATTAGAAATAACGTTAATTACTTCATATTTTTCAGATTTATTTTTTACTATATTTTTTAAATCAGAATTTATTTTTCTATTGGTTGCAAAAAGCTGTAATTCTTTGGTCGTTGTTTTTGTTCCTCCTAGATCTATATTTGTACCACTACTTTGCTTCTTTGCCTCCACTAGCATAACTTGCATGTATACCTTTCTTAAAGAGTCTACTTGTCCTAGATTTTGTCTTAATAGAGAATCTGTTCTATTTAAATTTTCGTTTGTTAAATTCTTTAATCGATTAAAATAGTTGTTTTTTACAACTGATGAAATTATTACATCATCTAAACCTTCAAAAACATTATTTTTAGTAGCAATTACATTAATTTTATGAATTTTATAATCTAAATCTGTAAAAGACATTTTAAACTCTTTAAACGTATAACTTTTTACAGTTGCAGTGTCTACAGCTAAAATAAAGTCATTATAAGAATTTATAATATCGTTTTGGGTTATTACCGGTTCTATTGTAAATTCTTTAAGAGAGGCCGCTGTTACTTTATCTAACTTAAAGGTTTCTGCTAAACCAGCAGTATCTTTTTGCTTTACCAAATCATTATAATAATTTATAGTATTATACAATTGTCTGGCGCTTTTAAAATTAGGTTCTATTAATAAATCAGAACCATAAGTGTCTGGCTTTTTCAGTTCCAAAAAAAGACCAATAGCACCTCCTATAATTGCTGCAATTGCAATTTTTATAAAATGGTTTTTTAAAAAGATAAAAATAGAAATTATTCCATGAAAAATTCCTTTAAAAATACTTCCAATAAAATTAAATAGTTTAGAAAATCCTTTACCTATAATTGTAAATAAAGATCCTAAATCTACTTCTTCTTCGTTGTTATTGTTGTTGTTTGTTGACATTTTTTTTCTTTTAATAAGACTGCTTAAACTATTATAAAATTTGTTCTAATATTTTTTGTGTAATTGCATAAGTTGGGGTTACACCCGTCATCCCTAAACCGCCAGAAGCTAATGTTGCGCCGGTTTCTAATGGGTTGTCTGATGCATAATATGCATACCGTACTTTTACATCTTCAGAAATATTTCCTCTAATTTTAGAGGCAGCTTGTATTGCTTTTTGATAATGTGCGCCTTCCATTTCTAAACCGATAACATTCCAGGTAGAATCATGAAAAAAGCTTAATAAATCTTTATTTTGAAGTGATGTTCCTAAAACTGAAACCATTGTTCCATCAAAAGATTGTACTCCAAAACCTTCTAAATCTTCTTTAGAAAGTTCATTTTTAAACGGATAATTGTCCGCTGTTCCTTCAAAAATATGTGCAGTCGGAATCATAATATCTCCTTTTCCACCTTCTAAAATCCCTGCTTTACCCATAATTGAAACCGATTTTACATCTAAATGATGTTTCTTATCTTTTCCTTGATATGGTTTTAGCAACTCATCCATCGTTTCATAAGCCTGTTCCCCAAAAGCATAATCCATAACAATAATCACTGGATTCTTTGCAAGAGAATTTTCTCTCTTAAACGAGGCAACTTCAAAATTTACTTTATCTACATCTATTATTTGAACATTTATATTTGTGCCAGACGTGTCTTTAATATAAATTAGTCCGTTTTTAGACGCATAATCTTTTACGGCTTTTTGCAAAGGTTTACTATCTGAATCACTTAATTTTTGATACAACTCAAAACCCTTAAATTCTTTTGCTTTTTCAGGCAAAGCACCCGCAGCATAAATAGAATTTAAAACACTGTGCATATTTGCACTAATAATATGAATGGGTCTTTTTAAAAGATCGTTTTCTTTTAAAACTTTTTTAATGTTATCCGCCCAAATATCGCCATAAATATGATGTCCAATTTCATCAATTAAAACTGCACTAAAATTAACAGTCCGTTTCTTATTCTCTAAAACTTCGTTAATTGCTAACTTGCCTAACCAATAAATTAATTGAAAAAATCTATTTGGATTTTCTTCTGAAGAAAACGTATTAAACGCAGTAGAAACTTCATCAAAAGTACGTCCTAAAATATTTCCTAAATGGACTAAAGTAACTTCTTTTTCTTGTGCTGTTATTTTTTTATGATGAATAACAATCTCCTCTAAAAGAGTCCATTCTCTAATAAAATCGTTGCCATCATTTAGTGTTACTTTCTTTTGAATTTTGTGCGATTCTATAAACAAGAACGTTAAATGCGTTAAAATATCATAGATTTCAGACCTTCCTCTGGTAATCTCAATATTCATTTGATCTTTGTCTATTCGATAACAATTTCTTCTTCTTTTTGGTGGTATTATCGTTTTAAAACTCGAATTTTTATACCCTTCATCTGCTGTTAAATTAATAAACTGGCATTCTTCAATTCCTTCAGGAAGTCTTTCTATAACATAGCTTAAGCCATTTAACTCTATTCTATCTTCTGCAATAGAACCATAAATTTCTGGACGTAATTGTAACAAAGATTTACGTAACGTTTCACCAGAAATACCCATAGGTTTATAAAAACCTCTGCTAAATAAATGACGCATAGAAATGTATAGTTTTTCTATGGCATTTGTAGATTCTTGCGCCCTGGTTCTATCTATGTTTTTTATTTCTGACATTCGTTATTTTAATATGCAAATATAAAATTATTTACCTGATAAAATCTGTTTATATTCAGTTTCATTTTTTAACAATTTTAGCGCTTTTTCTATCGTTTTATCATTCTTTAAATTATGCTTAAAAACGCCTTCTTTATAATAATATCTTGCTAAAATTTCTGCTTTAATTGCTTCCCTTAAAATATCCTCATTTTTAGAAACTTCAGAAATCTTATCTTCAAATAGTTTTTCTTTTATTTTTTTGTACTCTGCAAAAATAGTAGTATTTTTTTTAGCTAAAAAAGCTTTTTTAAATAAGCTTTCTTGCTCGGTAACAAAAGTTGTGTCTCTTTTTAAATAGTTTATAAATTGCTTAAAATCTGATGAAGAAAAACTATAATTATCAACAGTTTCTATGGTTTTATTCTGATAAAAATAGTCCGTTGCAAAATTAAAAATAGCCCTCGAAGAAAGTAGTTTTTTTGTAGTTTCTGTTCTCTTAGTTGTTTCAATTTTTACATCTGGTACTATTCCGCCGCCGTCTAAAACAGTTCTTCCGTTTGCTGTTTTAAATTCAGTAACTCCGTTATCTGAAAATTTTGGCACTTTGCCATTTTTATCTCTATTTGCGTAATCTAATTCCTGAATGCAGCGTCCGCTTGGCGTATAATATTTAGAAATAGTTACTTTTAATTGTGTTCCATAATTAAGTTCTCTGTAACGTTGCACTAAACCTTTGCCAAAAGAACGCTCGCCTAGAATTACGGCTCTGTCATAGTCTTGCAAAGAACCACTAACAATTTCTGATGCAGAAGCAGAACTTCCGTTAATTAGAACTACAACAGGGATTTCTAAATCTAAAGGTTTATTAGTGCTCTTATACGTATTGCTCCATTTTTTAACTTTTGCTTTTGTAGCAACAATCGTTTTTCCTTTGGGAAGAAAGAAATTAGAAATATTTATAGATTCTAGCAAAGAACCTCCAGGATTAGAACGAAGATCGAAAACCAATTTCTTCATTCCTATTTTCTTCAATTTTCTGTATGCTTTTTTTACTTCAGAAGATGCTTTTTCATTAAAACGCGTTAAAATAATATAACCCGTTTCTTCGTCTATCATTTCTGCAAACGGAACAGGGTTTACAATAACTTTAGCTCGTGTTAATTCTTTTTTTATTGTACTGCCTTGTCGCTCAATTTCAATAGAAAAAACACTGTTTGGCACACCTTTTAATAACATAGAAAGCTGGTCTCTTTCCATGTTTTTTAACGATTGCCCATCTATAGAAACAATAATATCTCCTGCTTTTAAGGCTGCTTTATCTGCAGAAAAACCTTTGTAAACCTCATTAATTACTACGCCTTTTTCTGTATAATAAACACCAATTCCAATACCACCATATTCTCCGGCTCTTCTAATTTTAGCGTCTTCTACGTCTTGTTCATTATAAAAGTTAGTATACGGGTCTAAGTTTTTTAAAGTGTTCTTAATAGCGGTATTTGTTAATTCTGCAGGGTTAATTTCGTTTACATAATACATGTTTAATTCCTTAAACAACGTATTGTAAATTTCTATTTGTTTTGCAACTTCAAAAAATTTAGATTTAAATGAAAACGATAAAAAAATGGTTACCAATAAAAGAATTAGGAGCGTTTTTTTCTTAAAATTAAATCGTTTCATCTTTTTTATTTTTTACTTCATTAACAAAATTAGTTAGCAGCTTTTCCATTTTTTTATACAAATCTTCATAAGTCCATTCTTCTTTTCCAAGATACGAAATCATAAAAACATGGGGTACGCCTAAATTATTGTAAACTATTTCTTTTTGCAAACGATACGTTTCTCGCATTAAACGTTTTAATCGGTTTCTATCTACCGCTAATTTAAAATTTCTTTTGGGGACAGAAACACCAACTTGACAAGGAAAATTACTAGTATGTTCAGTTTGTAAAAACATCATTCTTAACGGAAAAGCCTTCACAGAATTTCCTTCTTTATAAAGTCTTTCTATCAATTTTCTACTTTTTAACCGTTCTTCTTTTCCTAAAGTGTGCTTCATTACTACAAATTTAAAAGAAAACAATAACTTTTTATGAGTTTCTAATCGTTAACTTTAAAAAAGTTGCGTATTTTTAAGGAATATACAACACTCTTTTTATCAATTAATTGTTGAATATTAAACAATAATTAATAAATTTGTTAAAATTTATACTTTAAACTTATGAAACCCGATTTATTTCAAGCCCCAGATTATTATAATATTGATGATTTATTAACGGAAGAACACAAGTTAATTAGAGAAGCTGCCCGAGATTGGGTAAAACGCGATGTTTCTCCGATTATTGAAGAATACGCTCAAAAAGCAGAATTTCCAACTCAAATTATTGCCGGCTTGGCAGAAATTGGTGCTTTCGGACCTTACATTCCAGAAGAATATGGTGGTGCTGGTTTAGATCAAATTTCTTACGGATTAATTATGCAAGAAATAGAACGTGGAGATTCTGGTGTACGTTCTACAGCTTCTGTGCAATCTTCTTTGGTAATGTATCCTATTTATACCTACGGAAATGAAGCGCAACGCAAAAAATATTTACCAAAATTAGCTTCTGGAGAATGGATGGGAAGTTTTGGTTTAACAGAACCAAACCATGGTTCTAATCCGTCTGGAATGACCACAAATTTTAAAGATATGGGCGATCATTATCTTTTAAATGGTGCAAAAATGTGGATTTCTAATGCTCCTTTTTGTAACGTTGCTGTTGTTTGGGCAAAAGATGAAAGTGGCAGAATTCATGGGTTAATTGTAGAGCGCGGTATGGAAGGTTTTTCTACACCAGAAACGCATAATAAATGGTCTTTAAGGGCTTCATCTACCGGAGAGTTAATTTTTGACAATGTAAAAGTACCTAAAGAAAATTTATTACCTAATAAATCTGGATTAGGCGCACCTTTAGGTTGTTTAGATTCTGCTAGATACGGCATTGCTTGGGGTGCAATTGGTGCAGCAATGGATTGTTATGATACGGCTTTGCGTTACGCTAAAGAACGTATTCAATTTGACAAACCTATTGGTCAGTTTCAATTACAACAGAAAAAATTAGCAGAAATGATTACCGAAATTACCAAAGCACAATTATTAGCTTGGCGTTTGGGTGGATTAAAAAATGAAGGAAAAGCAACTTCGGCGCAAATTTCTATGGCAAAACGTAATAATGTAGAAATGGCGATAAAAATTGCCAGAGAAGCTAGACAAATGTTGGGCGGAATGGGTATTTCTGGCGAGTATTCTATTATGCGCCACATGATGAATTTAGAAAGTGTAATTACTTATGAAGGAACTCATGATATTCATCTTTTAATTACCGGTTTAGATGTAACAGGTTTAAATGCTTTTAAGTAAAAGTCTAATACTGTTTAAATATTAGCCTTTTTAATAAGAAAGTTAAGAAGCAACTTTTAATAAAATATTTGGGCATCTTTTACAGTTGATGCCCTTTTTTTTATATTTATTACAGCATTTACTTTTTGGGGTTATACAGTTAGCAGAACAAACGCTATTGCAAACTGTACTTTCTGATAATTTAATTATTGGTGTATTTTCTGTATAAAAAACAATCATTTCTTTCTAAATATTTGGCAAATATAAAGTTTATTTAGAATAAATAAAAATAAGGGTTCTTTATTTTTTTATCAACTTTATAAATAACTCTCTACCTTTTCTATTTCCGAAAGAATTATAACAAGTTTCCATTTTTTTAATGTTAAAATGGGGTTTAAAATAAGTTAAGTATTCTTGTGTATTTCCTCCAAATGGCGGCTTATCTTTATTTAAAGGAGCATTAAACAGTACACCAACCAACTTTGCGTTTGGCTTTAAAATTTGCACCATTTTAGCTGCATATTTTTCTCTTAAATTAGGGTTTAAAGCACAAAAAAATGTTTGCTCGATTATTAGATCAAAAGTACTGTTCAAATCAAAAAAATCTCCAAGAATTAATTGTGACACAGGAAAAGTAGGAACTCTTTTTTTAATATTTGCTAAGGCAGTTTTAGACAAATCTATCACAAAAACATTTTTAAATCCGTTTTTAAAAAGGTATTCTGCTTCATGAGAATTTCCACAACCGGGAATTAAAATGGTAATTTCTTTATTTTCTAATTGATCGAAATACGTTTTTAAAGGCGTAGAAACCACTCCTAAATCCCAACCAATATCGTTGATTATATAACGATTTTCCCAAGCTTTATCTGATAAATCCATTTATAAATACGTTTCTAAAAATTTACATTTAAAAGATCTCCACTCAATTGCAACAATAACAATTCAATTAATTTTGCATCGAATTTTGCATTGTTAAAAGCAGATTTAGAACTAATTAAATTAATTTGTGCTTGTCTAAATTCTATAGAAGTAACTTGCCCTAATTTATAACGTTCTTGGGTTCTATCAAAATTATTTTTATTGGTTAATACGTTGGTTTCTTGTGCTTTTAAAATAAATAATTGGTTATTATAATTCTCCCAAGTATTTTTTAACGTATTAGAAATCGTTAGTTTTTGTTGCGCTAAAGCAATTTGCTCATTTTCTAAGGCAATTTTAGCATTAGAAACTCTAGTTTTTGTAACGCCACCATCAAATAAACTCCAAGACAAAGACAAACCAGCGTTTAATCCGTCTGAAGTTATTAATCTTGCACCAAACGGATTTATTAAATTTTCATTTTCTGTTCGATTAAAACCATAAGAGGCATTAAAATTTAAAGATGGTAACAAATTTGCTTTGTTAATTTTAATATTAAACTGGCTAATTGCAATGTTTTTTTCGTTCTGTTGTAATTGAATATTTGTTGCGATTGTTTTTTGTTTTAAATCCTCAAACTTTAGTAATTTATTAAAATCAACTTGAGTTTCAACTTCATAATCAACCGCTTTTTCAACACCTAAAACAATATTTAAACTCCGTTTGGCATTGCTTAACTGTTGTTTGGCATTTATTAGTGTTATGCTATCATTATTTACATCTACTTCTGCATTTAAGAGTTCTAACTTGGTAGATTGCCCATATTCATATTGATAAGTTGCTCTTGTTAATCGGCTTTTAGAAATAGTTAAAGCTTCTTGTAAATTGTTGGTATTTTCAGAGAATCTTGCAATTTGAAAATACAGCGTAAATAGTTGCAAATAAGTATTTTCTATAGTTGCTTTGGCTTGTAGTTCTGTTAAATTATAGGTTTCTTTTAATTGTTGATAATTATATTTTCTGCCTAAACCATCAAAAATTGTATAATTTAAACCTAAAGATGCATTGTACGTTTTTGTAACAATACCGCTTCCACCAATTTCATTATCTTCATTAGTATCTCTGTCTTTAAATATTAAATTCTGATTATTATTTCTATAATCTGCACCCGAAGTTAAAGAAGCTGTTGGCAAAAAACCCGAATTATAAATACTCGAATTATTTTTTGCAATTGCTACATTATTATTCGCAATTTTTATTCCAAAATTGTTTTCTAAAGTTATTCTTAACGCTTCTTTTTTTGTTAAAATTTCTTGCGAAAATCCGTGTAAAGTGGCTGTAAATACAACAACTAAAATATATGCTTTTTTAAATTTCATCTTCATCAAATTTAGATTCGATAATGGCTCTTTCTACTTCTTCTTTGGTTACTTTTCTATTGGTAATTAACCATTTTACCCATACTTTTAAGGTATTTGAAGCCGATAATAGTATTGGTAACATAATTAATGTTAATACCGTTGCGATGGCAATACCGTAGGCAATAGAAATTGCCATAGGAATTAAAAATTGTGCTTGCCTACTTTTTTCAAAAATTAACGGAGCTAAACCAGCAACTGTTGTTAATGATGTTAAGAAGATGGCTCTAAAACGTGTTTGACCAGCCGCAACTAAAGCAGCATTGTATTTCATGCCTTCTTTTAAATAACTATTAAATTTACCTATTAAAACTAGGCCATCATTTACCATAATACCAATGAGCGCAATAATACCTAAAAAGGATAAAATTCCGATAGCAAAATTGTGAACATAGTGCCCCCAAATAACGCCTATCATAGAAAAAGGAATCATAATAATTAACAATATTGGCTGCGAATAAGATCTAAATGTAAAAGCAATTACTATGTAAATTAAACCTAAAACAATTAAACCAACGCTGTTAAGAGAATTTGTAGTTTTATTTGCTTCTCTATTTTGCCCTTCATACGAAGGTGAAACTGTTGGGTATTTAGACAAGATTTCTGGCATAATATTGTTTTTAATATTGTCTAAAATATCGGTGGCACTTGCACTTAAATCTTTTAAATCTGCAGTTATTTGAATTTCTCGCTTTCCTTCTAGATGATTAATAGCAATGTCTCCTCTTTCTATGGTATAATTGGCAATTTCAGAAAACGGAATTCTTGTACCATTTGGTGCAACAATGCGCATATCGTCTAAATTTTTAATAGACGATCTGTCTTTTTTATCAAAACGTACCCAAACTTTAATTTCGTCTTGTCCGCGCTGAAAACGCTGTGCTTGAAAGCCGAAGAAACCTGCACGTACTTGAGACATTATTGCTTGTAAGTTTAAACCCAACAAATAGGCATTGTCTTTTAATTTAATACGTACTTCTTTAATTCCTGCAGGATCGTTATCTGTAACATCTTTTAATAACGGATTGTTTTGTAACACTTGTTTTAACTCGTCTTTTACCGCTTTTAATTCTATAATATTATTTCCTAATAAAGAAACCGCAACTGGGCTACCGCCAAAATTACCACCAGAACCAAAAACCAAACTTTCTACACCATAAACTTTGCCTACTTTATCTTCGATAGCATTTGTTATTTCTGGTGATGAAAAATCTCTTAATTCTCCGGGTAAAAGATTTACACTTAGTGTTGCATTTGCGCTTCCTGGTCCAACTCTTTTAATAATGTTTTTTACAACTTGCTCGTTACCTGTTTGTTTTTCTGTATACGCATCATTTACCAACCACACTTTTTCTTCAATAAAAGAAATTAACGAATCTGTAATTTTTTCGTTAGTTCCTTGTGGCATATTTAGGGTTATTTGAACTCTATCACTAGCTATTCTTGGAAAAAAAGAACTTTTTATAATTCCGCCACTTAAAGCAGAAAAACTAATTAATAAGGTAGCTACAAATACACAAAAAATAAAAAACTTATTCTTTAAAGAGAATTTTAAAAACGGTACATAATAATTGTCTCTAAATTTGCCTAAATATTTGTCTGCTCCTTTGTTTATTTTTTTAAAAAAAGCATCTATAACATTGGTTTTTTTGTCTTCGCCATTTTCTAAGCGTTTTCTATCTAAAGCTTTAGAATGCGCAATATGTGCTGGTAAAATAATTAATGCTTCTATTAAAGAAACGGTTAATGTTAAGATTACAATGGTAGAAACCTCACTAAAAAAACTTCCAATTCTTCCATCTACATAAAAGAAGGTAGAAAAGGCAATTATGGTGGTTAAAATAGCCGACACAATTGGCGGTATAACTTCCATAGTGCCATCTATTGCAGCCTGAATTTTAGATTTTCCTAAATCGTAGTAATGATGGTAAATATTTTCGCCAATAACAATTCCGTCATCTACCAAAATACCAATAACAATAATCATCCCAAATAATGACAATACGTTAATGGTAACACCAAATTGAGCCGCGAAAATAAACATTCCTAAAAATGCTACTGGCAAACCAAAAGCTACCCAAATTGCCAATCTAAGATTTAAGAATAATGCCAAGAAAAACAAGACTAATAGTATTCCTGAAATGGCATTTTTTGCTAAAAGCCAAGTTCTATCTTTTAAAGTTATGCTTCTATCGCTAGTAACACTTAGCTGCACATTTTGCTGTTCTTGGTTGTATTTATAAATATATTCTTTAATTTTTTCTGCGGATGAAATAAGATCTTCATTATTGGTATTACTTACAGTAATATCTATTGCCAAATTGCCATTAAAATACAACCTGTCTGGGTTTTCTGACCAAGTATCTCTTAAGGTTGCAACATCTTTTAGCCTAATAATAGTTCCGTTTGTTGTGGTTCTAACAATTATATTTTGTAATTCGATGCCATAATAAGAACGATTACTGGCTCTAATTAAGTAATCTTCATCCTTGGTTTTTATGTTTCCGCCGGTAATTAAAATATTAGAATTTCTAATAGCATTAGATACTTCTGTAAACGATAAATTGTAGGCTCTTAAATCGTTTTCGCGAACAGCAATTTCTATTTCTTCATCTGGGAAACCAGACAACGCAACTTGCGATATTCCTTGAATGCCACGAATATCATTTTCTACATTTCTTGCATATTGTTTTAATGCTTTTAAAGAAACATTTTTTCCACTTATTGTAAAACTAATAGTAGGCCTTATACTTTCTACCTTTGCTATTACAGGCGGCTCCATACCAGATGGAAAAGAAGGTACTCTGTCTACTGCGTTTTTAACATCAGACAAAACAATATCTATATTTTTTCCTTTTTCTACTTCTACATTTACACTTGCTGCGTTTTCTCTTGAAACAGAAGTAACTCTTTCTACACCTACAATTCCTTTTAAATTATCTTCAATTTTTAGCACAACACCTTCTTCCATTTCGGCTGGTGATGCCCCAGGATAGGCCAAACTAATTCTAATTAATTGCGAATCTACCAAAGGAAAAAAGGAAGATTTCATGCTAATTGCACCTAAAATACCAAAAGCAAAAAATGCAATGATAATTACATTTACAGCTACAGGGTATTTTATAAAATAAGTAATTATTTTTTTCATCTAATTACACTTTTTTATTAATTTTTACAATCATACCATCAAAAGCACCTGGTAAAGGTTGCAAAAGTATTTTATCATTATTTTGTAAGCCTTTTATTACCACATTTTCTGCGCCAAAATAAACTGGCTTTACCTTAGCTAAACTTAAAACACTGTCGTTTTTTACAAGATACACCGCTGTGTTTTCTATCAGTAATTTTCTTGAAATTTTAATGGCTTCAGTTTCTGATTTGGCAATTAAACTGGCTTCTAAAAACATACCTTCTTTTAAATATGGGTGTTTTACATCTATAAAAGCTTTAATGGTTTGAGAAACTTGGTCTACTTTGCCATTTACACGAGCTACTTTACCTGTATATGTTTTTGTTTTTTCTAGGTTAGATAATTGAACAGCATTGCCAACTTTTAATAAATCTGCAAATTCAGAATTTATAGAAACCTCCATTTCGTAGATACTTGGATCTATAAATTCGCCTAATTTTTGCCCTACTCTAACCAAAGTTCCCGGAGAAACTAACGCTTCTGTTAAAATGCCAGAAAACGGGGCTTTTATTTGATGTTTTGCAAAACGGACTTCTAAGTTTTTAACATTGTAATAAGCTGTTAAAACCCCTCTGCCAGATATAAAATATTTTTCTTTATCTGATGAAAAAGCAGGTAATTTGGGCGTAGTACTATTCATATTAAATCCTTTTAAATAGCGTTCCCATTTTTTAAATTCGTTCGGGTAATCTAATCGTAAATCGGGTAAGATTGACGTAATTAAATTGTTTAAATTACTTTTTTGCGATTGTAAACTTGCGTAAAACTCATCGCTATTAATACTCAGCAAAGTTTCTGCTTTGTAATATTTTGTTCCTGCTTTAAATGCTTTTCTAGATGATTTTAAAATTCCCTGAACTTCCGAAAAAATATCAATTTTATTTTTAGCTATTAAGTTTCCGCTGGCAGATAAAATAATAGGAATTTCTTTATTAGCTACATTTTCTACAAAAACTGTTTTTATTTGTTTTTTAAACTTTGGTTTTGGTTTGTTATTTTTTTCAACAATAATTTTTCCGCCAATAATAGCGCCTACAATTAGTAATATGCCAAAAATTGACAATAATATGTTTCTCATAATTAGATAGTTGAGCTTTTTTTTTGGTAAAATAAAAATTCTGAATAGCAATGCAAATATACTTTTTTATGCTGCTACGCTCTAATTGTTTACAAATGAGATTTGTTAAAGAAAAGTTATATTTAGTTAAATTAGATTTATAATTTTACAAACCGCTTTTTTTTAGCATCTTTATAATATTAAACTACTAAAAATGTCTTCTAATTTTAGAATTTCTCGGGCTTTTAAAAATGCTAAAAGAATTTGCTTTAATGCAGATTCTAAATTTATTTTTTTTAGCGATTCTCATAGAAGTGATAATGGTTTTGCAGATGATTTTGCTAGAAATAGAAACATGTTTAAACATGCTTTAGAGCATTATTATAAAAACAATTTTACTTATATAGAATTAGGCGACGGAGATGAATTATGGGAAAACAGAAAGTTTGAACCTATATTTAAAGCCAATAAACATGTGTATTTATGGTTTAAAAAGTTTCATGACCAAAACAGATTGCATTTTATTTGGGGTAATCATGACATGAAATATAAAAACCCAGCAGCAATACGTAGAAATTTACACTACTATTTAGACACCATTTCTGGCACTAAAAAAGAGTTGTTAGTTGGCGCATCATTTTCTGAAGCTATTGTTTTAGAAGACGAAAAAACAGGAAAAGGTGTTTTTTTATTGCACGGTCATCAAGCAGATTGGTTTAATTATGTGTTTTGGCGTTTTAGTAGTTTTTTAGTAAAAACTCTCTGGAAACCATTGCAAATATTAGGTTTTTCAGACCCAACAAGTCCAGCTCAAAACTTTAAAGAACGTATAAAAGTAGAAAAAAGATTAGAAAAATGGATTACAGAAAACAACAATCAAATGATGATTACCGGCCACACGCACAGACCGCGTTTTCCTGGTAAAAATGAAATTCCTTTTTTTAATGATGGCAGCTGCGTGCACCCAAGATCTATTACTGGCATAGAAATAGAAAACAATAAAATTTGTTTAATAAAATGGCATATTATAACAAAAGAAGACGGAACTATGCAAATTAAAAGAACCCTTTTAGAGGGACCAGAAAGTTTAACACATTATATAAATTAAATTTGATTTGTTGCTCGAACACTAATACCGCACTTTTTTTTTCTTCGATAGACGAAATTCCCAAAGAAATTTGGGAGTCGCTAGAATGTGAAAATAACACCTATTTTCATCCCTATTTTTTAAAATCGATTGAAAAAAACCACCCAAAAATAACCTTTTCTTATATTGTTTTGGTTGATGAAAAAAATACTGCATTTGCTTTTTCATGCATTCAAATTATAGATTTTTACATGAATTCTATGCAGAATGAATTCGATTTTTTAAAGAACATAGGAAGAAAACTGCGCATTTTAAAAGAAAGTAAACCCTTAAAATTATTAATCTCTGGAAATACTTTTGTAAGCGGAGAACATGGAGTTTTTATCAATAAAAATCAAGATAAAAAGCTAGTTATAAGAAAACTTGCTAAAGCAATTCTTCATTTTGTAAATTCTAATAAAACACTAAAAAAACAAGTAGACGCATTTTTATTAAAAGATTTTGTAAACGAATCTTTATTTATTACAGATGAGTTAAAAGACTACAATTACCATCCGTTTTCTGTAGAACCAAATATGATGCTTAAGATAGATGAAAATTGGCAAAATTTTGATGACTATTTAGCGGCTATGAAAACCAAGTTTCGCGTAAAAGCAAAAAAAGCGTTTAAACAAAGTATTGCTATTCAAATAGAAGAAGTTACTACCAATAATTTTAATGAGCAATTAATAGAAATGACAGCACTTTATAAAAAAGTAGCCTCGAAAGCCGATTTTAATCTAGGTACTTTTAATTTAGAGGCTTACAAAGATTTAAAAGAAAAATTAGGCGATAATTATATTCTAAAAACCTATTGGTTACATGGCAAAATTGTTGGTTTTATTTCTGGTATTATTAACCAAAATTCTTTAGACGCACACTTTGTTGGTATCGATTATGAGTTAAATAGAGAATATGCTATTTACCAAAGAATGCTGTACGATTATATAGAAATTGCAATTAAAAAGAAGCTTAAAACTGTTAATTTTGGAAGAACTGCCAGCGAAATTAAAAGTTCTGTAGGTGCTGTTCCACAAGATTTAACCATGTATCTTCGTCATAAAAAAAGGATTACAAATAAAATTTTAAAGTTATTTTTACAGCGAATTCAACCCACAGCATTTCAACAAAAATTTCCTTTTAAACAGCTACAAAAAAAAGATGAAAACAAGTAAAGAATTAATTAATCTTTTAAATTTACAAGATTTAGGAAACCATACTTTTAGCGGAAATAGTTTTACCATTGGTAGTCCGCATGTTTTTGGCGGACAAGTATTGGCACAATCTGTAAATGCAGCGTATAGAACAATTCCAGAAAACAGATTTTTACACTCTTTACATTCTTATTTTTTAGAAGCGGGAGATTTAACAATTCCAATACATTATAAAGTAGAAGAAATGAGAAATGGAGGTAGTTTTTCTACCAGAAGAGTTACTGCTAGCCAAAAAGATAAAACCATTTTTATTTTAGCTGCCTCGTTTCAAATAAAAGAAGCAGGTTTTGAGCATCAAACAGCAATAATAAAAAACATAAAGCAACCCGAAGAATTACTGAGTTGGGATGAAATGTTAACACAATATGGCGCTTTTTTACCAAAATCTACCAAAGCTTTTTTAAGTATACAACGCCCAATTGAGTTTAAACCAACAAGAGTTCCAAATCCTTTAGAACCAAAAAACTTACCGGCAAACGAGCAAGTTTGGTTTCGATTAAAGGGCAATCATAAAAACTTAGATACCAGAACAAAACAAGAAATTCTAACCTATATTTCTGATTATAATGTGTTAAATGCTGCTTTTAACCCAAATGCAAGCAAACACAATTTTGGAAACACACAAACAGCAAGTTTAGATCATTCTATGTGGTTTTTTAGAGATTTTGATTTTGATGATTGGATGTTATTTTCTG
>CAYWOM010000005.1:0-18235 GCA_964459905.1 uncultured Polaribacter sp.
GTTCCTAAATCCATTAATGGATCTCCTAAAGTTGCCATTTCCCAATCTAAAACTGCAGCAACTTCTTGCCAAGAATCGTCTTTAAAAACAACATTATCATATTTAAAATCATTGTGAATTAAACAGTGGCTGTAATCTTTAGGTTGCTGTTCTTGCATCCACTGCATTACCATTTCTACTTCTGGATATTCGTCTGTTTTTGCTTTTAAATATTGTTTTCCCCAGTTAGACACTTGTCTTTCTACATAGCCTTCTGGTTTTCCTAAATCACCTAAACCAACTGCTTCATAATCTACATCATGTAATTCAATCATGGTGTCTAACCAAGAATTTGCAATAGTTTTATAGGCTGATGCTGGTATCTTTCTTTTATGTGCTTCTTTATAATTTAAGATAATGCCTTCTACTTTTTCCATGATATAAAAATCACTTCCTAAAATAGTTTCATCATTACAAAAAGCAACCATTTTTGGCACTTTAGAAAATGCTTTCATTACACCGCTTTGCACTTTATATTCGCGATGCATGTCATGTCCTCTTTTAATAGCACCTTTTGGTGGTTTTCTTAAAACGAGTTCTTTATTTTCTATCTTCAATAAATAAGTAAGATTAGAAAATCCGTGTGTAAATTGATTTACAAATAAATCGCTTTCTACAGCATTAATAATGTTGTTTTCTTGAAGGTATTTCTTCAGTAAAACTTCATTTAACTCTTCTCCTTTTCTTACTTTTTGATTGCTCATTAGTTACTTCCGTATTTTTTGATACAACTTTTGCCTAATTGATACATGTGCACTTCATCTGGGCCATCTGCCAAACGCAACATTCTTGCAATTGCAAAATAATGTGGTAAATACGTATCCGGTCCAACACCTTTTCCTCCTAAAATTTGCATCGCTCTATCAATTACTTTTAACGCCATATTTGGAGCAACAATTTTTATCATTGCAATAATATCCTTTGCTTCTTTGTTTCCTGCATTATCCATTTTTGCTGCTGCAGAAAGTGTTAACAATCTTGCTTGCTCTATTTCGCACTGCGATTTTGCAATTTCATGACGAATGCTGCTATAATCGTAAAATTTCTTCCCAAAAGTTTCTCTTTCTAAAGTTCTTTGAGACATGAGTTCTAACGCATATTGCGCCATACCTACCAAACGCATACAATGATGAATTCTTCCTGGTCCTAAGCGACCTTGTGCTATCTCAAAACCTCTGCCTTCTCCTAAAATTAAATTTTCTTTTGGCACACGCACATTTGTCAATTGAATTTCTGCGTGTCCTTCTGGTGAATCGTAAAAACCTAATACAGAAAGTGGTCTAATAATTTCTAAACCTGGCGTATTCATAGGAACTAAAACCATACTTTGTTGTTGATGTCTGTGCGCATTCACATCCGTTTTCCCCATGATAATTGCCACTTTACAATGCGGATCCATCGCTCCAGAAGACCACCATTTTCTTCCGTTTATTACATATTCATCTCCGTCTAAAGTAATTGAAGTTTCAATATTTGTAGCATCTGATGAAGCAACTTCTGGTTCTGTCATTAAAAAAGCAGACCGAATTTCTCCCTTCATTAAAGGTGTTAACCATTTTTCTTTTTGAGCATCATTTCCGTATTTTGCTAATACTTCCATATTACCAGTATCTGGCGCAGAACAGTTAAAAATCTCTGAAATCCAGATTTTTCTTCCCATGATTTCTGCTAATGGAGCGTATTCTAAATTCGATAATCCCGGACTTAAATCTCCATACTCTTTTGGAAGAAATAAATTCCATAAACCCGCGTCTTTTGCTTTCTGTTTTAACATTTCCGTTTTTGGAAAACGTTGCCACATATTATTTTTGTCCGCTTGAAAAACGATATATTCTTCTTCTATTGGAACGATGTGCTCTTCTATAAAAGCAGTTAGTTTTTGTTGTAGTTCTATTGATTTATTTGAGTATTCGAAGTTCATTTATTCAATGTTCTTTTATTAATTATCAATTATCAAAAAAATGATAAATTGATAATTTATTATTGTTAAATGTTAATTGATTACCCAGCAATCATATAACCTCCATCAGCGGTATAAACACCACCAGTCATATAATTTCCAGCATCAGAAGCCAACAAACAAGCCAAACCGACCATTTCTTCTGGCATTCCCATTCTTTGACTTGGCAATGATTTCTGAATTTTGCCTAATATTTTTTCATTTTGCCAAAGTGCAGCACTAAATTTTGTTTTAATCAAACCTGGGCAAATTGCATTGGCTTTAATACCGTGTTGTCCCCATTCTTTTGCTTGATTTTTTGTCAGCATTAAAATAGCAGCTTTACTTGTGCTGTAAATCCCTAACCCGAAACCAGGCGTTAAGGCTTCTACCGAAGCAATATTTATAATACTTCCGTTTTTATTCGTTTTAAAATGTGGCAACACCAAGTTAGATAAACTCCAAGGAGCTTTTACATTTACGTCCATAATTTTATCAAAAATTGCAGGATCTACATCTTCAATTGGTCCAAAAACAGGATTTATAGCTGCATTGTTTACTAAAATATCAATGCGCCCAAAAGTTTCAATTGTTTTGTTAACCAAATTTTTACGCTGCTCTTCTTTTCCTATATGGCAAACAATTCCTACTGCTTTTAAACCTTCCGCAGTAAACTCTTTTCAACTTCGTCACACGCTTCTTGATTTCTACTTGAAATAATAACTTGTGCTCCATTTTCTGCCAATCCTTTGGCAATTGCTTTCCCGATTCCTTTGCTGGAACCTGTAATAATAGCAACTTTTCCTTCTAAATTAAATTGTTGTTTTATAGTCATTATAAAATAAATTCTTTGTCTTTTTTAATGGTTAAAACGTCGTCACTCATTAACGAATTTGCAAGAGCAATGGTTTTTGGAACTTCATATTTAAAGTAGAATTTCATGGTATGAATTTTACTTTCATAGAAAGTTTCTGAATATTTTCTATCAGCGTTTTCTAATGCTTTTTTAGCATCAACAGCCATCTCTAACCATAACCAACCTAAAACAACAATGCTCATATATTCCATAAATAAATTCGCATCCGCTAAATAACGTTCGTGATTTCCTTTCATGGCAAATGGCATTAAATCTCCTAAAATCATTTCTGTAAGCTTCAATTTACCGTTTAAAAGAGAAGCATATTTTTCTAATTCTTCATCTTTAGAGGCCAATTGAATGGTTTTAGAAATTTCAACAACTAACAATTCTAAACCTTTTCCGTTTTGCATGGTTACTTTTCTACCCAACAAATCTTGCGACTGAATTCCGGTTGTACCTTCATACAAAGCAGAAATTCTAATATCTCTATAATGTTGTTGTAGTGGAAAATCTGTACAAAAACCATAACCTCCTAAAACTTGTAAACCATTGTCTACGGATTCTGCACCTGCTTCTGATGGATATGTTTTTACAATAGGAATAATCATTTCTAACAACAAATTGTACTTTTCTTTTTCTTCTAATGAAGTTGCTGTGGTTAAAATATCATGGTATTTTGAAGCCAACATAACCAAACTTAAAGAACCTTCAACAATAGATTTTTGCAATAATAACATCCTTCTAACATCTGGATGTTCTATAATTAAAGTCTGCTTTTCTGATGGATTTTTCTTCCCATCGGCAGATAATTTTCTTCCTTGAGAACGTTCGTTCGCATATTGTAAAGAAGCTCTGTAAGCAGCCATGGCAATTGCTGCAGCTCCTCTACCAACGGCGATTCTTGCGCCATTCATCATTAAGAACATTTGTTTTAAACCTTTGTGTTCTTCACCAACAAGCCAACCTCTACAATCATCTGAATCTCCGAAACCTAGATGTGTTGTACAATAACCACGTTGTCCCATTTTCTGGAAATCGGCAATGGTCATTACATCATTATACTCTAAACTTCCGTCTTCTTTTATTCTATTTTTTGGAACAACAAAAAGAGAGATCCCTCTTGTCCCAGCTGGTGCACCTTCTATTCTTGCTAAAACTAAATGCACAATGTTTTCTGCAAATTGATGATCTCCACCAGAAATAAATATTTTCTGTCCAGATATTTTATAAAATCCATCTTCTGTTGGGGTTGCTTTTGTAGTAATATCAGACAACGAACTTCCTGCTTGTGGTTCTGTTAAACACATGGTGCCGCCCCAATCTCCAGAAAGCATATTTGGCACATACAAATCTTTTAATTCTTGTTTGCCAAACTCGACAATTAATTCTGCTGCACCTTGCGTTAAACTTGGGTAACCAGGTAAGTGATTATTCGCGGCATCCATTACATAAGCCGCTGCTTGCAAGGCAGAAAAAGGAATTTGCAAACCTCCATCATCATAATCGAAACAAGCAGCAATAATACCCATTTCGCCACTTTGCTTCATCACAGTTTCTACTTGTTTGTGTACAATTACAGTTCCGTCTTTATGATATGCTGGTGTTTCGTCCATTTCTTTAAAATAAGGAAACAACTCTCTGTCAGAAAATTCTTTTACAGAATCTATAAATAGATTTAAAGATTCCATATCGTGTTCTTGAAATCGCTCTCTTGACAGTAGATCTTCTAATTTATGAATATCATACAATATGTATTTAAGTGTTTCTAAGTCTATATATTTTTTTGACATGATATTTAAATTTTATAGTTGGTTTTAAGTGTAAACAGCTCTTATTTTTAAACTTTAGTGTTTCCAAATATAACAAAATTATTATGCACGCATAGTAATTTACAAAAACGATAGCCCTCAACAAATAAAAACTTACTTAAAAGTAGCTATTAATTTAATATAAAAAAAGTATAAAACTAGAAACTTAAAGTTGGTTCTTAATTTTTAGCAACTCAGCTTTTACCGCTTCTAATCTGCTAATAATTTCATGATTGTAAATAGTAGAATCTGGATTTTTCTTTAATTTTTGTTTTGCACCTTCTAAAGTAAGTCCTCTTTCTTTAACCAGATTAAAAATTAATTTTAAATTTTTAAGATCTTCTTGCGTAAAAAGGCGGTTGCCTTTGGCGTTTTTTTTAGGTTTAAGAATATCAAACTCTTTTTCCCAAAAACGTATTAAAGAGGTGTTTACTGCAAAAGCTTTTGCAACTTCACCAATCTTATAATATCTTTTTTCTGGTAACTCTATATGCATAAAAAGTGTTTAATCATATGATTGCCCTTCTTCTTCAGCTGCTTTTTGCATGGCAGCAAATTCTTCTGGAGTTAAATCTCCGTAATAAAAGTTAATAGGGTTTAAAGCAACATCATTTTTATGAACTTCATAATGTAAGTGTGCAGAAACAGACATACCAGTGTTACCAACAAACCCAATTAAATCTCCACGTTTTACTTTTTGTCCTTTTCTAGATTTTATTTTACTCATGTGGGCATAAATAGTTTTGTACCCATACCCATGGTTAATATACACAACATTACCAAAAGTGGCGCTTCTTTCTGCTCTACTAACAATTCCGTTTCCAGAAGCATAAATTGGTGTTCCAACAGCTGCTGTAAAATCCATTCCTTTATGAAACTTTCTAATTTTTAAAATAGGATGCATTCTCCATTTATAACCCGATGCCATTCTTGTTAAATCTTCTAATTTAACAGGTAAAATTGCAGGAATAGATGCTAACATTTTTTCTTTTTCTTTGGCTAAAACTACAATTTCGTCTAAAGATTTAGACTGTACAACCAATTGTTTAGAAAGCACATCTACCTCTTTTGTTAGTTTTTTTATGATGGTAGAATTATCGAAACCTTCTAAAAACTTATACCTGTTTACGCCACCAAAACCAGCTTTACGTTGTTCTTCTGGTATTGGGTTTGCTTCAAAATAGGTTCTATAAATATTATTGTCCCTTTCTTGTAACTGGCCTAAAATGCTAGAACTTTCATCGATTCTTTTTGATAAAATGTCAACATTTAATTTCAAATTTTCATTTTCTCTATTTAAGTATCTTTCATTTGGAGACACAATAAACTGACTAAAAACAATAAAACCAATAAATGAAATTAACAAAACGGCTAAAAATCCAAAAATAGTTTTCTTGTAATAATCCTTTTTTTGCACCGCAATTTTTCTGTAAGAAAGCGTATCTTCATCGTAATAATATTTTACTTTTGCCATAAGGGTAAATGTATTATTTTTGGCTTTTTAAAATTTAGATATTGTAACATGTAAATTTTAATAACACGTAAATTTACAAAATGTTTTATAACTACTTTTTTAAAGTAGTATTTTTAAAGATATATTAACACAATTAAAAGTTTTGGAAACTTCCTTTTTATGAAATCTCAAGAAATTCGCGCTACTTTTTTAAATTTTTTCAAAGAAAAATCTCATTTAATTGTGCCGTCTGCGCCAATGGTAACAAAAGACGACCCAACATTAATGTTTGTAAACGCCGGAATGGCGCCTTTTAAAGAATATTTTTTAGGAAACGCAACACCAAAACAACCAAGAATTACAGATTCTCAAAAATGTTTACGCGTTTCTGGTAAACACAATGATTTAGAAGAGGTTGGTTACGACACCTATCATCACACACTTTTTGAGATGCTAGGCAATTGGTCTTTTGGCGATTATTTTAAAAAAGAAGCTATTGCTTGGGCTTGGGAATTATTAACAGAAGTATACAAAGTTAATAAAGATATTTTATACGTAACTATTTTTGAAGGTAGTGATGATGAAGATAACCTAAAAATGGACACCGAAGCCTATGATATCTGGAAACAATATATTTCTGAAGACCGTATTTTAAAAGGAAATAAAAAGGATAATTTTTGGGAAATGGGCGAGCAAGGCCCTTGTGGACCTTGTTCAGAAATTCATGTAGACATACGTTCCGCAGAAGAAAAAGCAAAAATACCTGGTAAAGATTTGGTCAATGAAGATCATCCGCAAGTGGTAGAAATATGGAACTTGGTTTTTATGCAATTCAATAGAAAAGCAAACGGAACTTTAGAAGATTTACCAAACAAACATATAGATACTGGTTTAGGTTTTGAGCGCTTATGTATGGTTTTACAAGATGTAAAATCTAATTACGATACCGATGTTTTTACGCCCATTATTAAAGAAATTGAAACTATTACAAATACAAAATACGGCCAACAAGAAAAACAAGATATTGCCATTCGTGTAATTTCTGATCATGTAAGAGCAGTTGCATTTTCTATTGCAGACGGCCAATTGCCAAGTAATACAGGTGCTGGTTATGTAATTCGTAGAATTTTAAGAAGAGCGTTGCGTTACGGATTTACTTTTTTAGATAAAAAAGAACCTTTTATGTATCGATTAATACCTGTTTTAAGTAAAAAAATGGGCGAAGCTTTCCCTGAATTAAAAGCACAAAAACAGCTAATTGAAAATGTAATTAAAGAGGAAGAAACTTCTTTTTTAAGAACCCTAGACCAAGGTTTAGTTTTATTGGATAAAATTATAGCAAAGGCTAAATCGAAAGAAATATCTGGCGAAAAAGTTTTTGAATTGTATGATACATTTGGATTTCCGGTAGATTTAACTGCATTAATTTTATCTGAAAAAGGCTATACTTTAGATGAAAAAAGTTTTCAAGAAGAGCTTCAGAAACAAAAGAACAGATCTAGAGCAGCTAGTGAAATGTCTACCGAAGATTGGACGGTTTTAGTTGAAAATTCAATCGAAAATTTTGTTGGGTACGATCATTTAAAATCAGACGTAAAAATCACAAGATATAGAAAAGTAACCTCTAAAAAAGAAGGCGAAATGTATCAATTAGCTTTTAATTCAACTCCTTTTTACCCAGAAGGTGGTGGGCAAGTTGGCGACAAAGGCTCTTTAAAAGACACTCATGGTAATCTTGTGTATATTTTAGACACAAAAAAAGAAAACAATGTAATTATTCATTTTACAAAAAAACTACCCGAGCATTTAAACGAGACTTTTAAAGCAGTTGTAGATAAAAATCAACGTCATAAAACCGAGTGCAACCATACCGCAACACACCTTTTACATGAAGCCTTAAGAGCAGTTTTAGGAACGCATGTAACACAAAAAGGTTCTGCCGTAAATGCTAACTATTTGCGTTTCGATTTTTCTCACTTTTCTAAATTAACTTCGGATGAATTACGCGATGTAGAAAATTTTGTAAATGCAAGAATATCTAGCAAACTTTCTTTAGAAGAAAGCAGAAATATTAGCATGGAAAAAGCAATTACTGAGGGTGCAATGGCATTGTTTGGAGAGAAATATGGAGATACTGTAAGAGCTATAAAATTTGGAAAATCTATGGAACTCTGTGGAGGAACACATGTAAAAAATACCGCAGATATTTGGCATTTTAAAATTAAATCTGAAGGCGCAGTTGCCGCAGGAATTAGAAGAATTGAAGCCATAACAAATAATGCTGTAAAAGATTTTTATTTTGATAATAATGCCACATTGTTAGAAATTAAAGATTTATTAAACAACACTAAAAAACCGATTGAAGCCGTTAAAAAACTGCAGGAAGAAAACACTACGTTACAAAAACAAATAGAACAACTTTTAAAAGACAAAGCACAAAACTTATTTGGCGAAATAAAAAACCAGTTACAAGAAATAAATGGTGTACAATTTCTAGCTACCAAAGTAGATTTAGATGCCAACGGAATTAAAAATTTAGCTTTTGCTATTGGTAAAGAACATCAAAATTTATTTCTCTTATTTGCTACTGCTCCCTCTAAAGAAAAAGCAATGCTAACTTGTTATATTTCTAAAGAATTAGCAAATGAACGCGGTTATGATGCTGGAAAAGTAGTAAGAGAACTAGGAAAACTGATTCATGGTGGCGGTGGTGGTCAAAATTTCTTTGCAACTGCGGGCGGTAAAAACCCGGGTGGAATTCCTAAAGCTTTAGAAAAAGCGCAAGAGTATTTGGTGTAACTGAATATAAGGTTCTATTAGTTTTTATAAAGATGAAGATTTTTTAGTTTTTAAAAAATAATTAAAATATATAAGTATAGCTTAAACCTGTGAAAAAATAAAAAACTTACAAGAATAATTAATATTTTTAGAAAACCTTTGTGTAATTACTAAATGATATTACAAACCAAAATACCAGCAAAAAAACAAGCTAAAAATCTAATAAACTATCAATCTAAAATATTTTTAGTAGGTTCTTGTTTTTCAGAAAATATTGGAAACAAATTAGAATATTATAAATTTAAAGCTGCTCAAAATCCGTTTGGCATTTTATTTCACCCAAAAGCAATAGAAAATCTATTTGCAAATGCTGTTAATAATAAAAGATATTTAAGTGAAGATATAATCTTTCAAAATGAGCGTTGGCATTCTTTCGATGCACATTCTAGTTTAAGCTCTACTGATAAAAAAAATGTTTTAGAAACTTTAAATTCGGCTATTTCTTTTACCCAAAAAGAACTTAAAGCAGCTACTCATATTATTATTACTCTAGGAACCTCTTGGGTGTATAAATTTGTAGAAACCAATACAATTGTTGCAAACTGCCATAAAATTCCGCAAAAAAAATTTATAAAAAAACTTTTAACTGTTCATGAAATTACCCAAAGTTTAAAGAACAGTATTACAGCAATAAAATCGATTAATAGTAAGGCATCTGTAACATTTACAGTTTCTCCTGTACGTCATTTAAAAGACGGCTTTGTAGAAAACCAAAGAAGTAAAGCTCATTTAATTGCAGCGGTTCATGAGGTGCTTTATATACCAAATGTATCCTATTTTTCAAGCTATGAGATTATGATGGATGAATTACGCGACTATAGGTTTTATGCCCAAGACATGCTTCATCCAAACAAAACTGCTATTAATTATATCTGGGAAAAGTTTGTAGAAACTTGCTTTGCTGATGAATCTTTAGTTACCATGAAACAAGTTGAAACAATCCAAAAAGGAATTTTACACAAACCTTTTAATAAAAACTCAGAAGAGCATCAAAAATTTTTAGAAAATTTAGCACTAAAAAAAGAGTTATTAAAAGCTCAGTTTTCTTTTATAAAATTCTAAATAAGTGTTATAATTTGTGTTGAGCCACATTTTGCCAAGGACCACCATTAATAACATCAATATTATTCTGAGCTAAAAATTGCGCGGCTTGCCCGCTTCTACCACCACTTTTACAAACAGCTATTACAGGTTTTTTCCAAGATTTAATTTCTTCTATTTGTAATGGAATTAAGTTTAAAACAATGTGTTTAGAGTTTTCTACATGCCCTTCATCCCACTCCAGTTGTGTTCTTACATCTAAAACAATAGCCTCTTTTGCTAGATATTTTTTAATTTCATTTTCTTTCTCTTTTTCACTAAAAACACCAAATAAGCTCATTTTTTTCCTTTTAAAATTAGTGGTTATTTATTTTTAACAAATCTAACCCATTTTTAATCAACTTTCTAAATTCTATATTTTTCTGCAAATTTAATAAATGCGTTAGAATTTCTTTTTGAATTGAAAAGTTATTTTGCAAAGCTAGCTCATAGATTTCTAAATTCAATAACCAATCTTTAGAAAATTTTGTTTTTAATTGATTAAAAAGAGCTGTTATTTTTTCTTCTGTTACATTGTTAGTTTTCCGTATTTCTCTAACCTCTTCATATAAATTATACAATTCTTTTTGATGACTCGAATAAGATATTTTGTGTGTTTTTGTTTCAGATACTTTTCCTAAATTTTCAAAAGAATTTACATCTGCTGGGCCAGAATAAGCCGAAACTATTTCTTTACCAATTGCCATATCATAAATACCCCAAGCTGGTTTAAACAAAAATGTGTCTCCATGAGTTACTGTGCAATTTTTTAAAGAAATTAATAAAATTCGTCCACGTAAATCTCTTGTACCTGTTATTACATCTCCAACCACTTTTATACCGCCTTCAAACTCTAAAGAAATTTGTTTTCCTTCGTAAATTTGGTAAGCTTCTAAATCTCTTGGGCTCATAAATTCTATAGGAATATTTATACCTTTTAATTTACCAACTGGGCTTCCAAAACCATCTGAATGATTTTCTATACCATGCCCAATTAATTCTTTATCTCTGCTAGATAATGCAGTTTTTCCTTTAGTTTGTATGTAAATAGGATTTCCGTTTTCATCTGCAATAACATTGGTAAAAATTCCTGAAATTTGTATTCCTGTACTTAATTCTATAGCGCCTAAATTTTTAGAATTTATTAGTTTTTGGACGCCTTTTAAACCGCCTTTTCTAATAGCCATTTTATTGGCAAATTGTTCTAAAACCAAACTTAAATGGGCAAAATCTGGAGTAACAAATAATTGTGGTTGTGGTTTTGTAATATCAAAATTAACCTGAGCAGCTTCTATAGAATAAGGTATTTTTTTTACTTCTTCTTTCATACACCAAGCACTCTCTCCGATAGAAGAAAGCAAACCTGCACCATAAATTTTAGGGTTTTGTACCATACCTATTAGCCCGTATTCAACCGTCCACCAATGTAGGTTTCTAATTTGTGCCATTTCAGACAATTGCCCCATATTTTCTTGTAAATACTCTACTTTTTCTTGTGCTTCTTTTACCTCTTTTTGGTCAGAATTAGGATCTTCTTTTAAAATGGATAAAAGTCTAATTGCTTCATACATTTCATAGTCTTTAGAAGACGAAATTGCTTTGCTTCCTATTTCTCCAAATCTTCTTAAATACTCTGCATATTCTGGATTTGAAATAATTGGTGCATGTCCTGCTGCTTCATGAATAATATCTGGCGCCGGTGTATATTCTATATGATTTATGGTTCGCATATCTGATGCAATTACCAAAACATTATATGCTTGAAACTCCATAAAAGCATTTGGCGGAATAAAACCATCTACAGAAACGGCTGCCCAGCCTATTTCTTTTAAAATTCTGTTCATGCCATCCATGTAAGGAATATTTTCAACAGAAATTCCGGTTTTCTCTAATCCTTTTAAATAAGATTTATGGGCAAATTTACTTAAATAATCTATATTCATTCTCATTACATAACGCCAAACAGCTTGGTTTTGAGCAGTATATTCGCTATAAGGTTGCTGTACCACAAATTTGTGTAAGTGTTTGGGTAATTTTTTAGTAACATCGTTTAATTGAAAATGACTCTTCATAATAAAATAATTGAACTATTCTTACAAAATTACATATTAAAATAGTGATTTTATATTTTAAAAGACATAAAATTCTGTTTTTGTATCTTTATCGCAATAAATAAAAATCATCAACAAAAAAATGAGAAGAGGTAATTGGAAAATTAGAATATTTATAGGAATTGCAATAGTAGCTTTTGCATACCTAAAAAAATGTAGCCAGAGCCAGGTTAATCCGTACACAGGTAAAGCGCAATCTATTAGTCTTTCGCCAGCACAAGAAATTGCCATTGGCTTACAACAACGCCCAATTATGGCACAACAGCATGGAGGTTTATACCCAAATGAAAACTACCAAAAATTAGTAGATAACGTTGGTAAAAAATTAGTAGACAATTCTATTGCCCAAAAATCTAATTATAAATATGAGTTTCATTTACTAAAAGATGAACGTACTATAAATGCGTTTGCGCTTCCTGGCGGACAAATTTTTATTACCTACGCACTATTTTCTAAACTAAAAAATGAAGACCAATTAGCAGGCGTTTTAGGGCATGAAATAGGCCATGTATTAGGAAAACATTCTAATGAAAGAATTACAGATGCTAATTTTTGGAAATTATTAACCATGGGTGCTTCTGTTGGGGCAGATCTAGGCCAACTCGCAAACGGTATTGGGCAAAAAACCTTACTAAAAAACGGCCGTGGAGATGAGTTAGAAAGTGATGAACTAGGTGTTAAATTGATGATAGACGCTGGATACGAACCAGAGAGTTTAATAGGTGTTATGGAAATTTTAAAAGCGGCAGCTGGCCCAAATAGAATTCCAGAATTTCAAAGCTCGCATCCAGATCCAGAAAACAGAATTGCTAAAATTAAAGAAGCTATTAGAACTTACAAAAAGGAGTAATAAATTTTTAATACTATTTTAAATCTTTTCGATACAAATTATAAAAAAACAGACACTCAACGAAGAAAGTCTGTTTTTTTTAGATTAATAATCTAAAAAAACAAGTTAAAGAGCCTCTTTTATAACTTGTATAGCATCGATTGCTTTCGATCTTTTTGCCATATCTAAAGCAGTCATTTTTCCTCTGTCCGACTTGGTTTTTAATTTTGCCCCGCTTTCAATTAAAAGTTTTGCAATTTTTGCTTTGTTATGTCTGGCAGCAAACATTAAAGGCGTTAATCCATTAGATTTTTTGTTTACATTTTCTCCTGCTTCAATTAGAGATTTTACGGCATCGTAATCTCCCATTTGAATCAATTTACAAAAAGCACTTACGGAATAATAGGTTTTTGTAGTAACAACTTTTTTAGAATTTGATATTTCTGCACTTACAGTTCCAAAAGCAAAAAGAAAGACAATCATTGGTACAATTAATTTTTTCATGATAAATGTTTTTAAGTTAATTTATATTTGTTGGTATATTAAAAAGACGATATTAAATTAAAAATGTTTCACTAAAAACACTAATTAACAATGGTTTAACAAATTTTAACTTCTTTTAAGGAAAAAACATTAAAAACAATAAAAGTTTAAAAAACAGTTATTTAGAGTTACATTTTATATAAAATTTTACGCTATCGGTTTCGTAAAAATTGTAAGACAAGCCAAAAAACTTTCTTATTTTTACTGCTCAATTTTTAGAAGATGAATAAGAAAGTTATTTTAATGATTTTAGATGGTTGGGGAATTACACAAGACCCAAAAGTATCTGCAATTTACAACGCAAAAACTCCTTATATTACTAGTTTGTATGACAAATATGCGCATGCAGAATTAAGAACAGACGGTAAACATGTTGGCTTACCAGAAGGACAAATGGGTAATTCTGAAGTTGGACATATGAATCTTGGCGCTGGTAGAATTGTATATCAGAATTTAGCTAGAATTAACAAAGCAGTTAAAGAAAAAACCTTAGGCAAAGAAAAAGTGTTACTAGATACTTTTAAATATGCTAAAGAAAATAATAAAAATGTACACTTATTAGGCTTGGTTTCTAATGGCGGAATTCACGCACACATTAATCATTTAAAAGGAATTTTAGATGTTGCCAATGAAAATAATGTAAACAATGTTTTTTTACATGCATTTACAGATGGACGAGATTGTGACCCAAAATCTGGAGCCTATTTTATAGACGACATTCAGAATTACATGAAAGAAACCACTGGAGAACTAGCCTCGGTTACTGGGCGTTATTACGCCATGGATAGAGACAACCGCTGGGAACGCGTAAAAGAAGCCTATGATGGTGTTGTAAATGGTATTGGAGAAAAAACAACAGATGCTGTAGCTGCCATAAAATCTAATTACAACGCTGGTTTAACAGACGAGTTTTTAAAACCAATTATTGTTACAAATAATGATGGCGCTCCAAAAACACAAATAAAAGAAGGCGATGTTGTACTTTTTTTTAACTATAGAACAGATCGCGGAAGAGAGTTAACAAATGCCTTGTCTCAAAATGATTTTCCAGATTTTGGTATGCAAAAATTAGACTTGTATTTTACAACTATTACTTTATATGATGCCTCTTTTACAGGTATTAATGTTATTTACAATAGTGATAATATTAAAAACACTTTGGGTGAAGTATTGTCTAAAGCTGGTAAAAAACAAATTAGAATTGCAGAAACAGAGAAATACCCGCACGTAACTTTTTTCTTTTCTGGCGGACAAGAAGCTCCTTTTAAAGGCGAATCTAGAATCTTAAGAAACTCACCAAAAGTTGCTACCTACGATTTAAAACCAGAAATGAGCGCCTATGAATTAAAAGATGCTTTATGTAAGGATTTAGAAAAAGGCGAAGCAGATTTTGTCTGTTTAAACTTTGCAAACGGAGATATGGTAGGCCACACAGGAATTATGGAAGCAGCAATTAAAGCCTGCGAAACGGTAGACCAATGTGCAAAAGCAGTAATTGAAACTGGTTTAAAAAACGGCTACTCTACCCTGCTTATTGCAGACCATGGTAATTGCGAAACCATGATGAATTCAGATGGTTCTCCAAACACAGCACACACCACAAATCCGGTACCTTTTATTTTAATTGATGATGAAATAAAATCAGTAAAAAGTGGTGTCTTGGGTGATATTGCGCCAACTGTTTTAGAATTAATTGGTGTTAATCAACCAAAAGAAATGACACAAAAATCTTTACTTTAACTCTAAAAATTAAAAAATGAAATACTTTTTTTTATTCATATTTGCAATTGCTTTAAGCTCTTGCAGCGCACAACAAGAAGTTACAGCTATAAAAAATAATCGTGGAGATTTAGTTGGTTTTGCAAACAAAGAATCTTTTAACCAAAGACCTTACAATACTTGGTTTACGCAAAATTTTGATGCTTACAAACCCGATTTAGCAACCGTTTCTTCTCTAAAAACGGCCTTAAAAGGCATTAAAATAAAAGGTTTTATGGGTACTTGGTGCGGAGACAGCAAAAGAGAAACACCACGTTTTTATAAAATTTTAGAGCAAGCAGATTTCAATTTTAAAAATTTGGACTTGATTACTGTTAATCGTTCTAAAAAAACACCAGATGATTTACAAGAAGGTTTAAACATTAAAAGAGTACCTACTTTTATTTTTTATAAAGACGGAAAAGAAATTGGTCGTTATGTAGAATATGCACGTGAATCTTTAGAAAAAGACCTATTAAAAATTGTTTCTGGAGCACCTTACAAGCATTCTTACGACAAGAGCAAGTAAATTTTCATAGCTTAATAAAAAAAACTTTTTCTCTTTTTCAAATAACATACAACGCTTCTATATTCTATAAAATATAGTAACTTTGCGGTTCAATTTTTTTAAGATGATTAAGATTAAAACCAGAGAAGAAATAGAGTTAATGCGAGAAAGTGCGTTAATTGTTTCTAAAACTTTAGGAATACTAGCTAAAGAAGTAAAACCAGGTGTTACTACCTTATATTTAGACAAACTTGCAGAAGACTTTATTAGATCTGAAGGTGCAATTCCAGGGTTTTTAGGTTTATACGATTTTCCAAACACACTCTGTATGAGTCCAAATACGCAAGTTGTACATGGCTTTCCTACGAAAGAGCCTCTTAAAGAAGGCGATATTATTTCTATAGATTGTGGTGCAAAGAAAAACGGTTTTTATGGCGATCATGCCTACACATTTGCTGTTGGTGAAATTGAGCCCGAAACAAAAAAATTACTAGACATAACAAAAGAAAGTTTGTATGCTGGAATTCGTGAATTTAAAACTGGCAACAGAGTTGGCGATGTAGGTTTTGCAATTCAACATTTTGCAGAAAAACACGGTTACGGAGTGGTTAGAGAATTGGTTGGGCACGGATTAGGACGCGAAATGCACGAAGATCCAGAAATGCCAAATTACGGCAAAAGAGGCAGGGGTAAAAAATTTATAGAAGGCATGGTTGTTGCCATAGAACCTATGATAAATATGGGTACTCACAAAATAAGGCAACATTCAGATGGCTGGACAATTACAACCTTAGACAATAAACCTTCTGCTCATTTTGAGCATGATGTTGCTATTGTTAACGGAAAACCAGAATTACTATCTACTTTTAAATATGTTTATGAATCTTTAGGAATTGTTAGTAATGAGGAAGATGAGTTTCGTAATTAGTTATTAAACAATAAAACACAATGTTTAATTGTGATAGATATATTAAATGTTAGAAACTGTGTTTGAGAATAAAATAGCAGAAAAAACTATATAGACTCTTCTTTAATCTTCGTAAAAATAGTCTATGAATCTCTGTAAAAACATGAACATCTTTAAATACATATTAAACACAATTCCAAGACCTTGGTTAATTAAAGTTAGTTACTGGGTGCGGCCAATAATTGCTTTTTATTTAAAAGGTCATAAATTTACAGATCCAATAGATGAGAAAAGTTTTCGTAAATTTTTACCTTACGGATATGGAAAACAAAGAGAAAACGCACTTTCTCCGTCTACTTTATCTTTAGAAAGGCACCGGTTATTGTGGCTTTTCTTAAAAGATGAAACTATTTTTTTTACTTCAAAAGAAAAGCAGAAAGTATTACATATTGCACCCGAACAATGTTTTTTAGAAATTTTTAGAAAACAAAAAAATCTAGATTATATTACGTCAGATTTAGAATCGCCAATCGCAGATGTAAAAGCAGATATTTGCAATCTTCCTTTTAAAGACAATTCTTTTGATATTGTTTTTTGCAATCATGTTTTAGAACATATTACAGATGACACAAAAGCGATGCAAGAATTGTATAGAGTATTAAAACCAAACGGAATGGGTATTTTTCAAATTCCGCAAGATTTATCAAGAGAAAAAACATTTGAAGACAATACAATTACAGACCAAAAAGAACGGGCAAAAATATTTGGCCAATATGACCATGTAAGAGTCTATGGACGCGATTATTTTAACAAATTACGCTCTGTAGGCTTTACTGTTGATGAAGTAGATTATACCAAAAAAATAGCACCAGAAAAACAAGAACGATTTTGCTTAATGAAGAATGAAATTCTTCCTGTTTGCTATAAAAGATAATTTATTTTTACAATTAATTTAAAAAACTAGTTTTCTGTGTAATTAGAAAACTCTTCTAAGTTTCCGTTATTATTTGTGAATAATAAAATAACCTCTAAATTTTTATGTTTTTTTAGAAACTCCTTTGTTTTTTCTAAACCCATAATCATAAAAGCAGTTGCATAACCATCTACATCTGCACAATCTAGATTTGCAATTACAGATACGCTTAAAAGATTACTTTCTACAGCATAACCCGTTTTTGGGTTTACAGAATGTACGTATTTTTCACCTTCTTTGGTTACTCTGTATTTTCTATAATTACCAGATGTTGCCATCGATTTATTAGAAATATTAATTGTTTTAAACCCTGTTTTACCATCCTTTTGTATAGGGTCTGTTAGCTTAACAACCCAAGGTAAATCATTTTTTTTAAAACCTTTCGTTCTAATTTCTCCACCAATTTCTATCAAGTAATTGTCAATTTTTTTTGAATTAAAAAAACGCGCAATTACATCAATTCCATAACCTTTAGCAATCGCATTAAAATCTAAATAAATTTTAGAGTGCTGCCAGGTTTCTATGGGACTCGACGAATAAGTAAGTTAAATTTATAAGTAGCAAATAGCTTGGTAATTAATATTGTGGTA
>CAYWOM010000006.1:0-17577 GCA_964459905.1 uncultured Polaribacter sp.
TTTATAAATTTAGCAACCGTGTATGAAACCTCTTCTGGAAACGTTGCAAGACAAGAATATATTTATGTAAAAACAGAACCAGGTTTGGGTTTTTATACTTGGATTGATTATAATAATGATGAAATTCAAGATTTTGAAGAATTCGAAATTGCACAATTTCAAGACCAAGCAACCTATTTACGCGTACCAAAACCCAATTTGCGTTTTATAGCTACACAACGCGCAAAAATAAACCAATCTTTAACCTTTAATTTTAATAAATGGGCTAGCAAAACCTGGCTAAAAAAAACGCTTTCACATTTTTACAATCAAAGTTTTTTAATTGTAGAAAACGAGCAAGAAAGAAATGGTAATTCATTTCATTTTAATCCGTTTAATTTTGATGAAAAAAAATTGCTAAATCTAAATTTTAGCTTTAGAAATAGTTTGTATTTCAATAGAAATTTACAAAAATATAGTACCACTTACACGTATGGAGATTCTAAAAACAAACAACAGTATTTTATTGGAAACCAAGAAAATAACATAAAATTACATCAATTAGATTTTGCACATAAATTTAAAACTTTTTGGTTGTTAGATGTAATGTTAAAAATGGGTACAAATAATTTAGAAACCGAAAATTTTAACAACAGAAATTATAGTATAAAGGCTTCAGAAATTCAGCCTAAAATTAGTTTTTCACATAACAAAAACAATCGTTTTACAGCTTTTTATCACTTTAAAAACAAAGAAAACAAATTGCAAGATTTTGAAAGTTTGCAGCAGCAAAAATTTGGAGTAGAATATTTTTATAGCAACAGTAAAAAAAATCAAATTTCTGCAAATGTAAATGTCTTTTTAAATAATTTTACAGGCAATACAAATACGCCAGTTGCCTACCAAATGTTAGAAGGTTTACAGGCAGGTAAAAATTTTACTTGGAACCTATTATTCAATCAAAAACTAAATTCATTTTTAAACTTAAACCTTAATTATTTAGGAAGAAAAAGTGAAAACTCTAAAACTATTCATACAGGAAATGTGCAATTAAAAGCCATTTTTTAGTTTTTTTGGTATACTTTTTGATTATTTTTGTAATCTTAAAATATAACCATGAAAAAAATTACACTACTTATTTTATTGTTTTTAACAACAATTATTGTTGCGCAAGAAAAAGAAGAAAAACACCCTCAAGATATTAATAAACAACACGAAATTAAGATAAATGCTTTAACATTAGTTGCTGCAAAATGGCTAGATGTTTCATATGAAAGATTAATTGATGAAGAATCATCATTCGGTATTTCTGGTGCTTTAAACACAGATACAGATGATACTGACTTAAAGTATTCATTAACGCCTTTTTATAGACGTTATTTCTCTGGAAAATATGCAAGAGGATTTTTTGTAGAAGGTTTTGGAGCACTTTATTCTTCTAGAGATTTAGGCTTTTTTAATAATGGCAGTAGAGACTTTGAAACCGGTTTTGCTTTGGGAGTTTCTGTTGGTGGAAAGTTTGTTTCTAAAAAAGGTTTTTCTACAGAGTTATTGCTTGGTATTGGTAGAAATTTACTAGACAACGAAAATAACAATAATGAAGCTTATGGCAGAATTGGCATTTCATTAGGTTATAGATTTTAAATTATATTTTGGTATTGTTGTACCCTACTTATTTATGTAAAGCAAAAAATTATGAGAAAAATTATTTTACTTTTTACATTATTTATAGCTTCTTTAAGTTATGCCCAACAAGAAATAAAACTAGATATTGCAGACGCTCTGGTAATTAGAAGTTTAGAGTTTTCTTATGAACATTACCTTACAGAAGATTCTTCTTTTGGAGTTTCAGCACTTTTTAATTTAGCAAAACAAGATGTTAGTTTTAGGTATAATGAAAACATAATGATTACACCTTATTACCGTCATTACTTTACAACTAATAAACAATGGAACTTTTTTGGAGAAGCTTTTGTAGGTGTAAATTCTGGTAAAACAACATCTATAGATAACTCTAAAGTGTACGATTTAAAATATACAGATAGTGCTTTGGGTGTTGCTGTTGGCACAAAATATGTTTCAACAAGTGGTTTAATTATTGATGCATATGCTGGTGTTGGAAGAAACTTATTTGGTACAGACTCTCCTACTTTGGTGCCAAGAATTGGTTTAAATATTGGTTGGCGATTTTAAAGCTTAAAAAAAAAACAAAAAATCCTCATCAAATTGATGAGGATTTTTATTTTATAAGCTAACAAAAATTACATTTTCTGTAACCAAGTTTTTACAGCTACTTCTGCTTTTATAATTTCTTTTAAACCGGCTATTGCTACCCTTTTTTGCTCCATAGTATCTCTGTGTCTAATAGTTACACAATTGTCTTTTAAAGTATCATGATCTACGGTAATACAAAATGGTGTTCCTGCAGCATCTTGTCTTCTGTAGCGTTTACCAACAGCATCTTTTTCATCATAAAAAACATTAAAATCCCATTTTAAATCGTCCATAATTTTACGAGCAACCTCTGGCAAACCATCTTTTTTAACTAACGGAAAAATTGCCGCTTTAAATGGTGCTAAAACTGCTGGTAATTTTAAAACAGTTCTTGTAGTTCCGTTTTCTAAAGCTTCTTCTTGTAAAGAATTAGAAAAAACAGCTAAAAACATTCTGTCTAACCCTATAGAAGTTTCTACAACATAAGGTGTATAACTTTTATTTTCTTCGTGATCGAAATACTGTAATTTCTTACCAGAGAACTCTTCATGGGCTTTTAAATCGAAATCTGTACGAGAATGAATTCCTTCTAATTCTTTAAAACCAAACGGAAAATTAAACTCAATATCTGCTGCTGCATCTGCATAATGCGCTAATTTATCATGGTCGTGAAAACGATAATTCTCTGCACCTAATCCTAAAGACAAATGCCATTTTAAACGTGTTTCTTTCCACTGATCGTACCATTCTTTCTGAGTTCCTGGTTTTACAAAAAATTGCATTTCCATTTGTTCAAACTCGCGCATTCTAAAAATAAATTGTCTTGCAACAATTTCATTTCTAAAAGCTTTACCGGTTTGTGCAATTCCAAACGGAATTTTCATTCTACCCGTTTTTTGCACGTTTAAAAAGTTAACAAAAATACCTTGTGCCGTTTCTGGACGTAAATATAAATCCATGGCAGTTTCTGCAGAAGCACCTAATTTAGTACCAAACATTAAATTAAACTGTTTAACGTCTGTCCAATTTCTAGAACCTGTTAAAGGGTCTGCAATTTCTAATTCTTCAATTAATAATTTTACGTCGGCTAAATCTTCATTTTCTAAAGATTTTCCCATTCTAGCAAGAATGGTATTTATTTTTTCTTGATACCCAACAACTCTTCCGTTGGTAGCAACAAACTCTTCTTTATTAAAAGCATCGCCAAAACGTTTTGCTGCTTTAGCAACTTCTTTATTTATTTTTCCTTCAATTTTAGCACAATAATCTTCTATTAAGACGTCTGCTCTGTAACGCTTTTTAGAATCTTTATTATCAATTAAAGGATCGTTAAAAGCATCTACGTGCCCAGAAGCTTTCCAAGTTGTTGGATGCATTAAAATAGAAGCGTCTATTCCTACAATATTTTCGTGCATTTGCACCATTGCTTTCCACCAATAATCTCTAATATTTTTCTTTAACTCAACTCCGTTTTGAGCATAGTCATACACCGCGCTTAATCCGTCATAAATTTCAGAAGATTGAAATACATAACCATATTCTTTTGCGTGCGATAGTACTTTTTTAAATTGATCTTCTTGTTTTGCCATAATGAGCGCAAAGATACATGAATCTAAAAATTTAGCAATAAAAATTTACCCTACTTTTTACACCGATAAACAAAAGCTGGTGGAATGTTTAGAATTTCTAACTCGAGAGAAATAGGTTGATTAAATACTTTTTTCAGCTCTTTAAAGTACCTTAAACTATATTGAAACTGAATAAAAGTACCGTGTTTTTTTAATACTTTAAAAGACACCTTCAAAATTTTTTTAGAAACTTTATGTGGTATAATTGTTAATGGTAAGCTAGAAATAATATGATCTATTTGTTTAAGATTTAATTTATTTAACTCTTCTTCTATCTTTTCGGCAGAAGAATTAATAACAATAAGTTTATTGTTTTTTATATTTAAAAGTTGCTGATAAAAATTATCATTAATTTCAAAACATATTAGCTTGGCATTTTTTGGTAATTTATCTAAAATACGTTTTGTTATTGCTCCGTTTCCTGGCCCTAGTTCTACCAAAACACTCACTTTAGAAAAATCGATATTCTTTAACATTCTTTCTGCTAAAAAACGAGAGCTTGGTGTAATTGTACCAACATTTCTTATGTTTTTTATAGATTCTTTTAAAAAATTTATCCTGTTTACCAAAGTAAGTTTAAATTTAGTTTTATCTTTCTGAAAAAAGCTGTGTAAATATGCAATTTTTAAAAGACATATTCTATATTTTTTACCCTAAACTATGTGCAAATTGCAAAAATCAATTAACACTAAACGAAGTTGTTATTTGTACTTTTTGCAGGCATGACTTACCTTTAACCAACTTTAAAGACTACAAAAATAATAAAGTATTTAATACGTTCTATGGAAGAGTTACTATTAAAAAAGCAACAGCTTTATTGTTTTTTAGAAAAAAAGGAATTACAAAAAACCTAATTCATGACCTTAAATACAAAGGAAATGAAGATGTAGGAGTTTTCTTTGGCAATTGGTTAGGTGAAATTTTAAAAGAAAACCAACAATTTTCTGATATTGATTTTATAATTCCTGTACCTCTTCATCCAAAAAAATTAAAAAAAAGAGGGTATAATCAGGTTAGTAAATTTGGAGAATGTTTAAGTGTTCATCTTAAAACTCCGTTCATAGAAAATGTTTTAATAAGAAGTTCTGTCTCTAAAACACAAACTTTTAAAGCTCGTTTTGAACGTTTTAATAATTTAGATACCAAGTTTCTATTAAAAGACACCCAAATATTTACAAAAAAACACGTTTTATTAATAGACGACGTTATTACTACGGGAGCTACTTTAGAGGCTTGTGCTAAAGAATTTAAAAAAGTAGACAACGTTACAATTAGTATTTTAACAATGGCGTATACAGAATAAAGTTTATCATTTTTTAAATGAGAAATTAATTGTTAATTTGTAGTAAATTATACATTTGTGAAACATTTTTTTAAATTTCTTTTTTTTACAATCTTATTACTTGTGCTTTTTAATTGCGCAAGAACAGGAAGACCAGAAGGCGGTCCAAAAGATAAAGACGCACCGTTATTTGTAACTTCTAATCCGCCCTACGAAACTTTAAATTTTAATAAAAAAGAAATAAAATTAGAATTTAATGAATTTATAAAACTAAAAGATTTAAACAAGCAATTAATTGTTTCTCCTCCTTTAAAAAACCCAGCATTAATAACGCCTCAAGGAAGTGCTAGTAAAGTTTTAAAAATAAAAATTTTAGATACATTAAAAGAAAACACCACCTATATTTTTAATTTTGGTAACGCCATTGAAGATAATAATGAAAGCAATAAACTAGAAGCTTTTAAATATATTTTTTCTACCGGAAATTATATTGATTCTTTACTTACTTCTGGCAATGTTAAAGATGCATATTTAGCAAAAACACCAAAAAATATAAATATTTTGTTATATAAAATAGATAGTTCTTTTACAGATTCTATCATTTTTAAAAAGAAACCAAACTATGTTTCAAACACCTTAGATTCTACAAATTTTAATTTTACAAATCTTAGAAAAGGAAAATATTTACTTGTTGCTTTAAAAGAGACCTCTAACGATTATATTTTTAATCCTAAAACTGATAAAATTGGTTTTTATTCAGACACAATTACCCTACCAAAAGATAGTATTATAGAAAAACCCATTGTACTTTTTAACGAAATACAGCCTTATAAATTTAGACGTGGAAAAGAAGTTTCTAAAGGAAAACTTATTTTTGGTTATAACGGAGAACTGAAAGACTTTAAAGTTAAAATTCAGTCTAAAGTTCCAAAAGATTTTAAAAGCATTTCTAAATTTGAAATTGATAAAGACACCTTAAATTATTGGTACACTCCTTTTGAAACAGATTCTTTAAATTTTATTGTTTCTAACGCCAATTTTATAGACACCATTACTGTAAAACTCCGCAAGAAAAAGATAGATTCTTTAACAATTAACGCTACCATAAATAATACGTTTCATTTTAGAGATACTCTTTTTTTTAAAACCAACAATCCTATTGTTAAAATTGATGCTAGCAAAATAGCAATTACCAATAAAGATACTATTACAGTACCTTTTTCTAGTTTTTTAGACAAAAAAGAAAGTAAAATTGGTGTTCTTTTTGATAAAAAACAACAACAAAATTATACGGTAACTATTTCACCCGATGCTTTTAAAGATATTTTTGAACAAAAAAACGATAGTTTAAAATACAGTTTTAAAACTAAAGAATTAGAAGATTATGGGAGAATAACAATTAATATTATAAATCAAAAATCAGATCATTTAATTATTGAGTTGTTAGAAGGTAAAGATAAAAACAAGTTAGTAGAAAGACGCTTTATTTCGAAATCGGAAACGCTTATTTTTGACCTTTTACAACCCAATACTTACTATATTAAAGCAATTATTGATAGTAATAAAAATAACAAATGGGACACTGGTAATTATTTACTAAAGCAACAACCCGAAAAAATTATTTATTTTAAAACTGATTTAGAAGTAAGGGCAAATTATTTTTTAAACGAAATATTTACTCTAAAATAGTATTTTAGTTATTTAAAGCATTCTCTAAATCGGCTAACAAATCTTCTATATCCTCAATACCAACACTTAATCTAATTAAAGAATCTGTAATTCCTATTTTTAAACGCTCGGCTTCTGGTATAGATGCGTGCGTCATTGTTACCGGATGGCTCACCAAACTTTCTACACCACCCAAAGATTCTGCCAAAGTAAATACCTTTGTGTTTTCTAAGAATTTAAACGCTGCTTCTTTGCTTTGGTCTTTTAAGCAAAAAGAAACCATACCTCCAAAGTCTTTCATCTGTTTTTTAGCAATACCATGGTTTGGATGCTTTTCTAAACCAGGGTAATACACCGTACCAACTTTAGGGTGCTTTTCTAAGAAGTTTGCAACCGCTTTACCATTTTCGCAATGACGCTGCATTCTAATATGCAAGGTTTTTATGCCTCTTAATGCTAAAAAAGAATCCATTGGATTGGCAATTGCGCCTGCAGCAAACTGAATAAAATGAAGTTCCTCAGCTAATTTTACATCTTTTACCATTAAAGCACCCATAACTAAATCTGAGTGCCCACCTAAATATTTTGTTGCAGAATGCATTACAACATCTGCGCCCAAAGTTAAAGGTTGCTGTAAATACGGAGTTGCAAAGGTATTGTCTACGGCAATTAAAATAGCTGAATTTTTTTCTTTTATTGCTGATGAAATTGCCTGTATATCTGCAATTTTCATTAACGGATTTGTAGGTGTTTCTACCCAAACTAACTTTGTTTTTTCTGAAATTGCTGCGGTAACATTTGCCACAACATTCATATTTACAAAGGTAAATTCTAAGCCATATTTTTTAAATAATCTGCTAAACATTCTGTACGTTCCGCCATAAATATCATCTCCTGCAATTATTTCATCTCCCGGATTTAAAGTTCTTAAAACACAATCTATTGCTGCCAAACCCGATGCAAATGCAAAACCATGCGTGCCATTTTCTAGGGCTGCAAAACTATTTTCTAAAGCTGTTCTTGTTGGGTTTGCTCCTCTAGAATAGGCATATCCTTTGTGAACGCCAGGGCTAGATTGGGCATACGTAGATGTTAAAAAAACAGGTGTCATTACTGCTCCTGTTGTTTTTTCTGGTTGTTGCCCTGCGTGAATTGTTTTTGTATTGAATTTCATTTTTTTAGAATTCTAAAAGTTGGCAAAAAGGTTTAGCCCAAATTGAAGTCGTTCGAATAACTGTTGATATTCTTAACCTTTTTTATTTTTCAAAAAAAAAGATATAACGGAAAGCTGGAAATAACTTCTACAATTAGATAAACTTTTTAATGGCTCTTATAATTCCGTAATGAATTCCTTCATGAAAATTATTAAAAGGAACGGCTGCTTGCATAGAATCTAACACGAAACCTGTACTTGTTGGATATTCGTTATAATTTTCGAAAATACCAGCTTCAAAATCTTCTTCTAAAGTATCTGGCAAACCTATTAAAAGTTCTTTTACTTCATCAAACTCTTCTTCTGTAAAAGTTTTTGTTGGTAGGGTTCCTTTTGTATGCGCTGCTATTAAATCGTCTGGACATAAGCAATTTAAACCAGACAACTTGTAATGTAACAATTGCTGAGTAACTACTAAATGTGCAACATTCCAAGCAATATTATTTTTAAAACCTGCCGGAATTGCATGAATTTGATCTAAAGTTAAGCCTTCTAATTCTTTTAAAACTAAGATACGTGATTTCCTTAAAATGTCGAATTGTATTTTCATTTTTATGTGTAATTTTGAACTGTAAATATAATCATATAAATAATGAAGAAAGTCTATTTTTTACAAACTTGTGATACCTGCAAAAGAATTTTAAAGGAAGTAAATATCGCTAACTTTGAACGACAAGAAATTAAAGCAAACCCAGTAAATGTTGTACAACTAAAAGAAATGCACCAACTTTCTGGCAGTTACGAAGCCTTATTTAACAAACGCGCAAAGTTGTACAAATCTTTGGATTTAAAAAATAAAACACTTTCTGAGGCAGATTATAAACAGTTTATTTTAGATGAATACACTTTTTTAAAACGACCTGTTTTTATTGTTGATGAGAAGATCTTTATTGGAAACAGTAAAAAAATTGTAGCGGAATTGAAGGTAAAAATTGGATAGAAATTTACACCAACTAATAAATTAAGTAAGTTTATAAACCTCCATTAAATTTTCGGCTTCTTTTTTGGCGCTCCAATTTTTAAGAATTTCTTCTCTAGCTGGTTTTCCTAACAATGGTAATTTGTTTGTTATCGATTTTTCTAGCAAGCTTTCTAATTCGGCAATATTACCAGCTTCAAAAAGATAGCCGTTTTTTGCATGGTTTATTAAACAAGAATGTACCCCAACATTTTTAGTGGCAATTATATTACAACCACAAGACATTGCTTCTGCAGTTACCAAAGAAAATCCTTCAGAAAAACTGGGTACAACTACTATTTTTGATGCTTGATAATACGAAACAATAGAAGCTGTTTCGCCTATAAAATACACCTGATTTTCTATAGAATGTTTTTTAGAAATTGCTTGTAATTCGGCTAAAAAAGCAGGTTTATCTACTTTACCTACAATTACCAATGCCCAGTCTTTATGCTTTTTTAATACTTTTGCTGCTTCTAATAAAACAACCTGTCCTTTTGCTTTGCGAACTCTTCCAGCACAGAGAATTTGGTTTTTTTGCTGAATATTCTGTAAAACAACATTTTCTTTGGGCAAAAACAAATCAGTAGCAACTCCATGACCAACAATGGTATTTTCTATGGCTAATTTTTGACTCATACTTTTAATAAGCGTAACTACTTTGTCTGCTTTTTTTAGCAACTTTAAAGTTAAGTTAGATGGTTTAGTTTCTGCATGACGTGTGGCAACTAAACTAAATTTTGCGCCAAAAAAACGAAATAATAGCATTCGTATAAGTTCATTATTTCTATGGCAATGCACAACAACTTGTCTATTAGAAAATACTAATTTTCTTAATTTTACAAAAGATATCCTATTTCCTTTTGCTGTGTTTCCATAAATATAGACTTCAAATGTATCAGAAAAAAAAGGCAACACGTTTTCGATACTTCTGGTTACGCCCGTTCTGCGTTTGTGAAAGTGTGTATGAATTAAAACAGGTTTTAAAGGCATAATTTTAGGCAAATCTACGTTCGATAATTTCAATAAAACGAATTTCTAAAGCCTCTTGTTGACTCCAATTATAATCTGGTTTTACCATTTTAGTCACAAATTTTTTAGCTTCCTTTTCGGTTTTAAAGGTATTTAATTGAGATACTACTCTGTTAAAATCTTCTTGGCTGCCATCAAACAAATTCTTTACAAAAGCAATTCTGTCATTTAAGTCTATTTGTATATTTGTTTGCAATTGATCGTTTAACGATTTTGATTTTGCTGGCTCAAACAAATTTGCCATAATATCTACAGGGATGGTATCTTGCAATTCTTCTTCTAAAGTTTTGCGTTCTCCAACATCTTTTGCATCATTTTTAAAATTGGTTACAGCTGCATTATTTGTTGTAATTTCTTTTAATTCTTCTAAAGAGATTTTTTCTACCTCTTCAATCTCTTCTTGCTTAATCTCTTTTTTAATTTCTTCAATATCCTTTTTAACCTCTTCTTTAACTAGTGGTTTAGATGTTAAAATCTCTTCTAAGGCATCAAAAGGTTGTTCTATAATTTCTGGCACAGTGGCTTGTACTTCTTCATCTATAAGATTGTTATTAACTGGTTCAATAATAATTTTATCATGGTTATCATGAATACTAATTGCCTTGTTTTCAAAAGCTTTTTCTACCTTAGTTACTAGTTCTTCTTTGGTTTCTTTTAAAGTTGGTGTTGTATTTACATACGTTTCAACAAAAGCTAACATGGTTAATTTTTCAAAAATATCTCTCGCCTTTTCTTTTAATGCAACAACATCTTCTTTGTTCTTCATCTGTAAAACACTATGTGCTAAACTCATTAAATCGGCTTCTAATTTCTTTTGCATAAGTTATATTTAGATGCTAAAATGAATTCAGCATAAATTATTTTTTACTCGTAAATATTCATAAATTTGTTAAAAATGAAAGTACCATAATATTACAAATATAACGCTTAAAATTACAAAATGTTTCTTGAAAATACAGTAAATCATACAGAACAATTTGGTTGGATAGAAGTAATTTGCGGCTCTATGTTTTCTGGTAAAACAGAAGAATTAATTAGGCGTTTAAAACGTGCACAGTTTGCAAAACAGCGCGTAGAAATTTTTAAACCTTCTGTAGATATTCGTTATGATGAGGAAGAAGTGGTTTCTCATAACGACAATAGAATTAGATCTACACCAGTTCCTGTTGCCTCAAATATTCGTCTATTAGCTAATGATGTAGATGTTGTTGGTATTGATGAAGCACAGTTTTTTGACGATGAAATTGTGGCTGTTTGCAACGATTTGGCAAATAGCGGAATACGTGTAATTGTGGCAGGTTTAGATATGGATTTTAAAGGAAATCCATTTGGCCCCATGCCCGCATTAATGGCAACGGCAGAATATGTAACTAAAGTGCATGCTGTTTGTACACATACCGGTAATTTAGCGCATTATAGCTTTAGAAAAGCACAGAATAACAATATTGTAATGTTAGGAGAAATGCAAGAATATGAGCCTTTAAGTAGGGCTGCATACTACAAAGCGTTGCAAAAGCAACAGAAAGAAAAAACGTCTCAAAAAGATACCCAATCTAAGTTAAAAGATGAATAACCATGTTACTGTTTTAGAAATTGATGGAAATGCTTTACTGCACAATTTAAATTATTTTAAGGAAAAGTTAAATCCGGAAACTAAAATTTTAGCAGTTGTTAAAGCCTTTGGTTATGGCAGTGATGGTGTACAAGTTGCTAAATTCTTAGAAGATAAAGTAGCTTATTTTGCCGTAGCTTATACCCATGAAGGTATTGCGTTGCGTGAAGCAAATATTAAAACACCCATTTTAGTTTTACACCCTCAAATACCAAATTTACAAACTATTGTTGATTATCGTTTAGAACCAAATCTCTATAATTTTAAAATTTTTACTGCTTTTTTAAAATTAGCAGACAAAGCACCTTTAATGAATTACCCAATTCATATAAAATTTAATACGGGTTTAAACAGATTAGGATTTTGGCATACAGATGTTCCTAAAATTTTAGCAGATTTAAAAGAAACAAACCACGTAAAAGTACACTCTTTATTTTCTCATTTAGCGGCAAGCGAAGATATAGAGGAACAAGATTTTACCATTAATCAAATTAATAATTTTGCGTACGTAGTTCAGCAATTTTACAAACATTTAGGCTACGAGCCTATGTTGCATATTTTAAACACTTCTGGCGTTGTAAATTACCCAAAAGCACAATTTAATATGGTTAGAATTGGCATTGGTTTATATGGTTTTGGCAATGATGATAAAGAAACAGCGCAATTAAAAAATACACATAATTTAAAATCTATTATTTCTCAAATTCATATTATTAAACCTGGAGAAACCGTAGGTTATAACAGAGCTTTTGTTGCTAAAAGACTAACAAAAACGGCTACAATACCCATTGGTCATGCAGACGGAATTTCTAGAAAATTAGGTAATAAGAAAGGATTTGTAAGCATACACAACCAAAAAGCAAAAATTATTGGCAATGTTTGTATGGACATGATTATGGTAGATATATCTAAAATTGATTGCCAGGAAGGAGATGAAGTAATTATTTTTAACAACCAAGAAACCATACAACACTTTGCAGACACTTCAGAAACAATTATTTACGAAACATTAACCGCTATTTCGCAACGCGTTAAAAAAAGGTTAAAAGTGTAATTTTTTTTAGTACTTTCGCGATCTATTAACCAATTAAAATTAAGTAAAATGTTAAAAGAATTTAAAGAATTTATTACTGGTGGTAATGTAATTGAATTTGCAGTTGCTGTAATTATGGCGGGCGCAATTGGCGCTGTTGTAAAAGGTTTTGTAAGTAATATTATTATGCCAGTTGTTGGTATGTTTACGGGTGATGTTAGTTTAGCTGATAAAAAATATGTTTTATCTGAAGCTATTGCAGATGCTACTGGTAAAGTTACAACCCCAGAAAACGCAATTACTTATGGTGCTTGGATAGACACTATTATTAATTTAATTATTGTTGGTTTTGTTATGTTTATGATTGTAAAATCTTACAATAAATCTAAAAAGAAGCAAGCAGAAGAAGCTCCGGCAGCACCTGCAGGACCAAGTCAAGAAGATTTATTAGTAGAAATTAGAGACTTATTAGCTAAAAAATAGGCACTTTATTTCTTACCATATTAAAAATCCCAAGCTTTTATTTGGGATTTTTTTTGTGCTAAAATATTATAATGAAAGGCAATAGAAAAGATTATTAAAGTTGAAATTTATAAACACACCGTTTTTTGAACATATTTAAAAAAAATATTAGAAGGTTATTAAGCTTCTTCCTTCAAAATATCTAAAAATACATTTCTACCAATTTCTTTGGCTCCTAAACTTGCTAAATGTTCATTATAAACTTGGCAATCTATTAGTTTGTAATTTTTATTTTTTGATAAATGAATAAATGCTAATTTAGAAGCATTAGACACTTTACTAAACATACTTTCTCCGCAGAAAACATTATTTATTTCTACACCATATAAACCACCTACTAATTCTTTATTTTGCCAAACTTCAATAGATTTTGCAATTCCTCTTTTATTTAAATTAATGTATGCTTTTTCCATATCATCGGTAATCCAAGTACCAAAACCATCTGATCTTTGTATGTTTTTACAATTGTAAATTACTTGGGCAAAAGCAGTATTCTCTGTAATAATAAATTCATTTTTATTAATAATTTTTCGCATCGATTTAGATATTTTTATTTCATTTGGGTACAACACCATTCTTTCTAAAGGACAATACCAAACAATAGGATCTCCTTCAGAAAACCATGGGAAAATTCCGTTTTTGTAAGCGTAGATTAATCGTGTTTCAGACAAATCTCCGCCCAAGGCGATAATGCCGTCATCGGTTGTAAACTCATAGGGTGGAAATGCAATTTTTTCTGTGAGCCAAATCATTAAATTAGTCATTTTTATTTAAAGCTAATTTAATACAATTCTTAAAAAAGCGTTAATCTAATTTATTGTAGCATTTTATCAATATTAAGTCCTTATTTTTGCAACCCTTTTCATTTTTATTGAACTTAAGATAATGGCAAAGAAAAAAAGATTAAAATCGAAGAGCGAAAGAGCGTGGTTAATGCACTACTACTACTCTAGAACTGGGTTTTATATGTTTATATGGGAAAGTTTAAAAAAAGCTTTTTGGCCAATTGTTATTGCGGTTGCTGCAGTAATTCTCTTTAACAATTATGTTTATAATATAAATGATGGCTTACAAACAATTACAGAAACATTTTCTAGACTTGGTATTTTAATCACTTTTTTTATTTCAGAAACTTTATTAGGGTTAATTCCGCCAGAAATATTTATTGCTTGGTCTGGTAAAACCTCTGCACCTGTTTTAAACTTATCTATTTTAGCAACCTTATCTTATTTAGGTGGTTTATTGTCTTATTACATCGGTAAAATCGCCTTACGTATTAAATCGGTTAAAGAATATTTAGAAGTAAAAATGGCTAAAAATTTAAAAAATACGCGCAAATGGGGTGGTATTTTAATTTTGGTTGGCGCACTATTACCCTTGCCTTTTTCTATTGCATGTGTAGCTGCTGGTATGATTAAATACCCCTTTAAAAATGTAGTGTTTTTTGGTTTGTTTCGTTTTCTTAGATTTGCCATTTATGCCTGGGCAATTTTTAAGGTTGTAGCTTAAAAAATAATTATATTTGTAGCATGGGATTAACAAACAATGATATTTTTAAGAAATTACGAGTTGCACATAAATTACGCGATACAGATATAGTAGAAATTTGCAAACTGGTAGATTTTAAAGTTTCTAAAGCTGAATTAGGTGCTTTATTTAGAAACGAAGATCACGATAAATATGTAGAATGTGGCGATCAGATTTTACGTAACTTCTTAAACGGATTGGTGATTCATTTACGCGGCCCCATGCCTCCAAAAAAAGAAAAAAAAGACTAAATATTGTTTTATTTTTAGGCGCAAAAGCTAGAAAAAAAGCAAGTTGTTATCACAAAAAAAAGAGTGTAAATTAAATTTACACTCTTTTATTCTTTATGCTAAAAGTATTCCTTCTCTAAAATGGTAAATCGTCTGGCTCTGCATCTGTAACATTAGCTGCTGGCTGAAACTGATCTACTGGTGGCAAGTTTCCTTGGCTAGAAGCTGCTTGAGAGATGTTTTCTACTCTCCAACCCTGTACAGAATTAAAATATTTTGCTTCTCCTTGAGGGTTAATCCACTCTCTACCACGTAAATTGATAGACACTTTTACGTCTTGCCCAACAGCATAACCGTTTAACAAATCGCATTTGTCTTGTACAAACTCAATCATTATCATTTGTGGATATTGGTCGTCTGTTGTTACTACCAATTCTCTTTTTCTAAATCCGTTAGCTCCAAAAGTTTGCACTTCTCCAATTAACTTTACTTTACCTATAACTTCCATAATATACTACTTAACTATTTAATTAAAAGCACTTTCCAAGCGCTATCTACATCATTTTTACTTAAAAAATCTTGTACAAATGTATGTTTTTTTGTGGTTTCTAACCCAATAAATTGCGGATGTTCTTTCGCAAAGTTATCAACAGTTTCTGTAGTTGGTAACTGTGCTACATTGCCTAACATTCCTAAATTATTTCCTGTTAAAATAGTACTATTTCTAATTTCTAAAGGAATAGCATCTACGCCAATCCCTAGCGTAGAAATAGGTTTGGGTATTTCAAAAAAACCATCTCTGGCTCTGGTGTAATAGCTACCACCTGCTCTTGCTACCAAGTCTATTTTATATTGATCTATGGCACCGTTTTCATCTAAAACGTCATCAGAAATATGAATTTTTACTACTTCGCAAACTATTAAATTTCCTGCACCGCCTTCATCACCAGTAAAAATAACATCATTTACCTTACACTCAAATTGTACTGGAGATTCTGCCACTCTATATGGTTTTATTTCATCTGAAGGCAACATTGTAAACCCGGCTTTTTCAAATTCATTTACACCTGCTGCATATTCTGTACTGCTTAAAGACATTTGTTGTACAATAGCGTAATTTACCACATTTATAACCACTTCTTTGGTTGCCAACGCATTTTGTAGCGTGTGTTTTGTAGTATTGTCTCTAACTCTTCTGGCCGGAGAAAATATTAAAATTGGCGGATTGGAACCAAAAACATTAAAAAAACTAAATGGCGATAAATTTGGATTACCATCTGCATCTATTGTACTTGCAAATGCAATGGGTCTTGGCGCAATGGCACCTAATAAATAACCGTGTAATTTGCCTATTGTTATTTCTTTTGGGTCTATTGTAAGCATTTTGTTGTAGATTTTGAGTTATCTTTTGTGTAGCAAAAATGTTTCAGTTATTAACTGTACACTAACTAACATTTATTTTTTGCATCACAAAGATACTATCAAAACTTGAAATGAGTTATATAGTGTAAATCTTTATATTTGTTTTAATGAATTTTACAACCAACACTCTTTTTTTTAAACGCATTGCCGTTTTAATTTCGTTTATAATTGTTTCTTTAATTCTTTGGAACACCTATATTTTCTTTCAAAAATTTAAACAAGAAGAACGTGTTAAAATGGAAATTTTAGGCATTGCTCAAAAAGAATTGGCGAGTGCAGATTTAAATTCTAACATTGCTTTACCAGATAAAATTATTACCACAAATACAAGTATTCCCTTGATTTTGGTAGATTCAAAAGGCAACATTTTATCTAATCAAAATTTAGATTCGGTAAAATCTTTAAACCCTAAGTATTTAAAGGAGCAATTGGCTAAAATGACTTCAGAAAACGCGCCAATTGAAATAAGCTATAAAGGCAGCAACACCCAGTTTATTTATTATCGAAATTCAGATTTATTAAACAAACTCACCTATTATCCTATTGCGTTAATTCTTATTTTAATGCTATTTTTAAGTGTTATTTATATGTTTTTTAGTTCTAATAAAATTGCTGAAACCAATAAATTATGGACCGGTATGGCAAAGGAAACTGCGCATCAAATTGGCACACCTTTGTCTTCTTTATTAGGTTGGATTGCCATTTTAAAAATGGAAAAAGTAGATGACCAATATGTCGAAGAAATAGAAAAAGATGTTAGTCGATTAAATACAATTGCCAATCGTTTTTCTAAAATTGGCTCTACTCCTGAGTTGAAAAAAGAAAACATTGTTGCCATTACAAAACAAGCGTTTGATTATTTAGAGTCTCGTAGTTCTAAACAAATATCCTTTTCGTTTACATCTAAAGAAACTGAAATCTACAGCAATCTAAATACCGAATTATTTGGTTGGGTTATAGAAAACCTCATCAAAAACTCCATTGACGCCATGTTAGGAAAAGGCGAATTGAAAGTAAAAATAGAAAACACTTCTAAAAAAGTAAGAATCACCGTTTCTGACACCGGCAAAGGAATGCCTAAAAAATTATATAAGCACATTTTTAAACCAGGTTTTACAACAAAAAAACGAGGTTGGGGATTGGGTTTATCACTTTCTAAACGTATCGTTTCCGATTATCATAAAGGAAAAATATTTGTGCAGAAATCAGAAATTGGTAAAGGAACTACTTTTGAAATTTTGTTAGATAAAGTTTAAT
>CAYWOM010000007.1:0-15837 GCA_964459905.1 uncultured Polaribacter sp.
CACCTACAGATTCTGAAGTAATAATTTGATTAAAATAATGATGTATTTTAGAGTTTATCATTTTTTTACTTTGAATTTCTTCAAAACCATTGGTAATGATGTGCAACTGATATTTGTCTTTTAAATAGTCTAAAAGCTCGAAAGCGCCATGAAATAGGTGATTGAATTCTGGTAAAGAATCTATATATTGTATTGCCAATAAGTCTATTAAGTTATCAGAAATTGAGTAATTAACAGCATCAAAAGTTTTTTTTAGTCTGCCGTATCTTAATTCGCTTTTACTTACTTTTTCTTCTCTATATAATTTCCAATACTTTAAATTTAAAGGTCTATATACCTCTAAAAAATCGCTTAAATTAATGGTTATATCGTTTTCTGAAAATATTTTTTGAAAAGAGAGCTCAGAATTTTTTTCAAAATCCCAAAGTGTGTGATCTAAATCGAAGAAAATATGTTTTATGTGTTTCATTTATTTTTTAATAAATTTTATAAAGAAGAATAGCGATAAAAACCCGGAGAACCACATTAAAGAAGCGGTAACTATAGCCGCTCCGATAGCACCGTATTTAAGAATAAAAATATAGCTAAAAATACAATTTAAGATTAAAATTACTAAAGAATTAATAGCGTTTATTTTTGCCAAACCTACTGCAGACAAAATATTTCCAAGAGGAATTCTAAACAACAAGGCTCCTACGACTCCAATTACAAAAATTTTCATTAAAGAGGTCTCTTGATAATCAGTACCAAAAAGTAACATTAAATCGGATGAAAAGAAGTAAAATAAGAGTAAAAACAAACCACTAATAACACTAAAAAGTTTTAAATAATTTAGATAGTAATTTTTAATGTATTTTTTATCAGTTCTAGATTTATTAGCGATTAAAACAAAATCGGTTTTTATGAAAATTACAGGTAAAATTAACAAGCTAAAAGGAATAATATTAGACACTTTATAGAGTGCTATAATTGTTTCGTCTTTTACAATATTGCCTATCATTAGAATATCTATGGCATATAATAATTGCGATAAAACACCTCCCAAAGAAGTATACAGACCGTAAAGAAAGAATTTTTTAAATGGAATATTTAATTGAAAACGCTCATTAAAGCCTATTAATTTTAGTTTTTTTAAATAAATTAATGAAATTAAAAGAGGTGCTATTGTAAGCGCTATTGCAAACCCAATACTACCAAAACTTATAGACAAAAGAAATGCTAACAAAACCAAAAAAATGGTTTTTAGGTTGGTTATTTGAGCGTATAATTTGTTTAAATTTAGTAATCTGCTGTAAATTCGTATCATTTCGAAAATAAAAAGACTTACAAACTGAAAACTTAAAATAAGTAAATAAATGTTAGCTCCTTTAATGTTAATGGTTAAAAAAGGTGCCGAAAGAAGCACAAAAAGAGTAATAATAACAGAAAATAAAAGCCCTCTTTTTAGCGTAAAAATAAATAGTTTTCTTTTTTCTAATTGAGAGTTTGCTAACGCCCCATATCTAATTAGTGCCTGGTGAACTCCAAAACCTATAAATGGAATTAAAAACACTAAAGTTGTATTTGCATAAGTAAGCAAACCAAAATCGCTTTTAGATAAAACACGTGTGGCAATAATAACCAATAAAAAACCACCTACCTTTTCTACAAGAGAAGAAATACCAACTGAGATTCCTTTTCTTTTTATAAAATTTTTTATAAAACTCTTTAAACTCATACTTGTAGTTTAAATTTTCTTACGGTTTCTAATAGTGTTAGAACAATTGCTTTTTCTGATGATTTACCTAACGAGTAATATATTTTTACATCCTTTAAAAAGGCTTTATTAGCTTCCAATAAATAACAATTACTATTAAAAAAATTTGTATAAAATTCTTTTACAAAACTCGTATTTTCTATCCAATAATCCTCTGGAGCCATCGAAAATTTACCTGTTTGATTGGTAAGCTTTAAGTACTCTTTTTTTATTTTTTTTGTATATTTACTTATATTAGTTTTCCAATTTTTATTGGGTTTAAAGCCGGTTCTTTCCCAAATAAAATTTGTGATTTCTGGGTGTTTATTACAAATCCAATCGATATAAATTTGCTGATTATATTTTAATTTTGGCGCAATAGCCAATGCTGTTAAAATTACATCATCATCTAAAAAAGGAGAAACCAAATATGTTTTATGAGCTTCTGTTGTATAAGAACCTGCATGCGTTAAATTAAAGACTCTGTGATAGAGTTTAAATACCTCTTCATTTTTATAATCATTAAAAAGAGTAGTGTTAATTTTAACTTTATCTAAAAATAAATTTGAGATTGTTTCCGGAAAAAAATGCTGCTTTCCTCCTTTTGTTAGAAGCCCTCCAAAAACACCATCGCCAATCTGTCCTGTATGCATTAATCCGTAATTTTTTACATCTGTTTGATATAAGGAGTAGTTGTAATGAGCTGCTCCTGTATACAATTGTGTTCCATTAGCAATGGCAACATTTTCTTCTAAATGATTCATATAACCACCATCTTCTAGAGAAATAAACTGATGTTCTAAACCTAAAGAGTTAGCAATTTTTTTTGAAATTACTTGATCTAAATAATTTGGTTCAGAAAAACAAAAAGTCTTGTTTGTATACCCAAATTTATGCGCAAGCATTACATTTACTCTAGAATCTAAACCTCCACTTAAGGTTGCAAGATGCTTATAATTGTATTCAATATCTTTTTTGTACTCAAGTTTTAAAGCTGCTGTTATTGTTTCGTCTATTCTAGAAATGGCTTCTTTTTTAGAATGAATAGAATATGCTACATTATTAAACGTAAAATATTGGTTTATTGTAATTACTTTATTTTTTAGAGAGAGATATTCTCCTGCTAATAATTTAGAAACTCCGGCAACTAATGTTTCATTTTGTATCATAGCGCCAAAACTTAACATATTGTATGCAGCGCCTATATTTAAAGTGCTTTGCAAAGCCTTTTGTTGCTTAAATGAAACAATATTAGCGATCGAGTAAGCAATAATAGCATACTCGTTAAAAGAAGCATAAAACGCTTGTTTAGTACCTGTTTTATTATTGAAAAAGAAGAGTTCTGATGTGTTTTTATTGAAGATAAAACCATTAAACTCTCCTTTTAATTGAGATACAAAATTTATCTGATATCTATTAAAAAGTGTTTTTAATAACGTAAAATAATTAGAAATGCCGTACGTATTTTTAAGTTGCTGTAAATTAAGAACTACCCCATCGATACCAATAACATAGTCATTTCCTTCTTCGAAAATTTTATCATTTGTAAATTTATCAAAAGAATTATATCCAAAGAAAAAAAAACAATCAGGAGCCGCCTGTATACTTATACTTCTTGTACAAGAAGGAAGCGGTGTAGTTGTAATATCTTTTCCGGTTATAATTGTAAATCCGTACAAATTTTATGCTTTAATTATTTCTTTATAGATTGATAAAAATTGATTTCCTACAGTTTGATAACTATATTTTTCTTTTGCAATTTGTGCAATTTCTTTTCTATTAAAAGCATCTAAATTGTTGAGTATTTTATTTAATTCATATAATAAGTTGTCTTCATTATTGGCTGTTACCAATATACCATTTTCCGCTGTAATCATTTCATGAATACCACCAACATTAGAAGAAATTACAGGCATACCACTTACCAAGGCTTCTGAAATAACACATGGTAAATTTTCATAGTTACTAAAGAGTAAAAACAAATCGAAATTTTGCATTATTTGAGCAATTTGTTCTATTGTTTTACCACCCTCTATACGAACCATATTCGAATGTAAATCTAAACTTTTGATATATTTTTTTATGGGTATTAAATTTCCGTCACTAATAATTGTAAATGTAAAATCTTGTCTTATTTTAGATATTTTTTTTACAACTCTTAAGATGCCTTTTACGTTTTTGTGTGCTTCTTTAAGAGAAGATACATGTAAAATTTTTATTGGTTTTAAGACTGCTCTGTTCTTAAATTTAAAATAATTTGTATTAACTACATTGGGCACTACAGCGTAGTCTCCTTTATATCCAACAGCAATCATTGCCTGCTTTAAATCATAAGAAACTGGGCATATTTTAAAGGCATTTCTAGTAACTTTTTTAAGTATTATTTTTTCTAAAAAAGTATGCTTTATACTACTTATTTTTAAATATGTGGTGCTATGTTCTGTAATTATAAACGGAATTTTAAATTGTTTTTTTAAATACAACGCAAACAAACCAGCAGGTAATATAACGTTTAAATGTGTAATGTCTATTTTTGGAAATTTTTCTTTTATCAGTTTTAATCCTAATTGATAGGCTTGATGTCTTCTTCTAATTTTCTTTAGGAAAAGCAACTTACTTTTTACTTTTTGCACATAAATAATAACTTCTAAAACGCCATTATTTTCTACTTTAGAAACTTCTACTTTTTTTTTCTGATTTCGAATTTCTACCTGTAAGCAAGCAACATTACAATGCAATGCTACTGCTCTTGCATGCTGCTGAATAAAGTTTCCGTTATTAGGAAATATTTTATTCGGATACCACGAGTTAAGAAATAAAACAGTTAATTTACTCATTAATTTTTTTAAAGCTTTGCATAAAAAACAAATATAGGCTTAAAAAAAAAACTACAGAAACGTATTTTAAATATAGCTTATTATTACTATTTTCGTAAAAAAAGAAACGGTCTAATTATTAAGTAAAAACTACATCTCCATCTCCACTTTGAATCTCAATTGCGGCTACTTGGCTTAAAGATTTTTCTAGTTTATTTGTCATAAAATATTTTTGATTAAATACTTTTTTTGTTACAACTAAAAGATTGTTGTTTAACTCTTTTTCTAATTCTTTTTGATAAATAACAAGTGTCTTAACTCTCATTTCTGCACATTTACCAACTATAAAATGGGCTATTTCTTTAGTGTTTTCTTTTAAAAAATAAGCATACGGAACTTTTACATGTCCGTTTCTAACAGTTAGTAAAAGGCAGCCAATTAAGCAGTTGTTAGTATTGTAAATTGTATACATATTAGAATCAAACTCTTTAGCATATAAAGAAAAATGATACTGTTTAGAATCTTCTTTGGCAATTTTATCTTTTAAAATCCAAGGATAATTATGAATCCAATTAAATTCTTTTAGACTTCTCTGAAAAAGAGTTTTACTAATAAAATTATTTGTAAACTCTAGTACTGAATCCTTCCATTTTTCGTCCTTTTTAACATAAAAAGAAGCATCTTTAACTTTACTTTTAAAAAGGTTTTTAATGTCTAAAAACAGATTTAAAACGATATCTAAAACCATCCAAAACAGTTTTGTACGTTTAAATACCTTATTTTTTGTAGGTAAAATATCTGCCAAACAAAAACGTGTATAAAATTTAGTACCCTTTAACTCTTGTAGAGTTTTAAACTGTTTGGTTTTATCATAGACCAACTTAGAAGCTTCTGCATAATTTGTATACATTAACTTGCCTTGCCAATCTTTTAAAACTTCATTAAAAAGCAGTGTAGAAATTCCTTTTCTACGGTGTTTTTTATGCACCCAATTGCCACTTAGCCAACCAAAAGAAGTTGGTTTGTTTTCTATAAAAAAAGTGTCTGCTAAAATAGTTCTGTAAGAAACCAATTGGTTATTTAAAAAGGCTAAATACAACACTACGTCCTTATTGTTTGCTCTTGGGTTTTTTAAATAAGATACTGCTCTGGTTTTAGAAATTGGTTTATTTTTTAATTCTTTATAAATTTTAGAATTAATAAAGCTATCTAATTCTTTAAGTGCTATTTTTTGTATTAAAATCATTAATTTCTTGGCATTGTATTCTTGTTAAAAGGAATTTTTAAAAAATACTTAAAATATTCTTTTAATAAATAATTCTCTGCAGATTGGTTTTCAATTTCAAAAACTAATCGTTGAAAATTTGTTTTAAAATTGTCTTTTTTAACACCTGCTGTTCCAAAACTAATATCTATTATTTTTTCTTGTCTAAGTAGTGTAAAAAACGCCTTAGAAACATGTAAATCTGTAAACGGAAAAGAAAACACTTTATACTCTAAATGAAACTTTTTCACCAACCAATCTATACATTCTTTGGTTTGATTTATTTGTGCTTCTAAATTAATATCTGAATATAATGGATGACTTTTAGAATGCGCGCCAATAGTAAAACCCATTTCTATGAGTTCTTGAACTTGAGCTGAAGTTAAATATGGTTTTTCCGTTTGTAAATACTCATCAAAAGAGTAATTTACTGAAGCTGCTAAATCGTCTAAAACTTCTTTGTTATTAAAATTAATTGCAAATAATTTTTCTTTAATTGCTGTTTTTCCATCAAAAAAATCATGAAATTTTATTTTATCTTTTAGGGATGCTTTTTGATAATATTGATATAACAAACTGGCTTTACATCTAAAAAAAAGCGCTTTATTATCTAAAAAATTAGAGTTTACAAAAACAGTTGCCGGAATATTTTTCTCTAATAAAATTGGAGCAGCTATGTTATAAAAATTAGACAAGCCATCATCAAAAGTAATATGAAAATAATTTTTCTTTAACGGATCTTTTTGCTTAGAAATACCCATAAATTCTTGCATAGAAATTGGGTTATAATACTTGCACAAAACATCAAGATCTTTTTTGAAATCTAACACCTTTCTAGGAACATATAAATACTTCGAGAATGTTTGTTCTTCATCTGAAACTTTATGATAAAACGGTAATACAACACGTTGTTTAGATGAAGATATAAGAGTTTTTAATACGTTTTCTAAAATAAAATTCATGTTTTTTTAATAACGAAAAAAGGTTGATAAACTCGTATGATTAATATGATAATACTGTTGGTTTTTTGCTCCAAAACTCTTAAAAAAAGAGCCAATATTTGGTAAATTACCGCCTTCAAAATCTAATATAAAATTAGAGTTTTCATATTTATTAATAATACTATTTATTAAAAAACTTGCTGCTTGTAATTTTCTACCCTGTGTGCTAAAAGAAGAGAATAAATACGTAATTCTATTATTGGATAATAAAAAAAAACCGCCACCTAACAAAACGTCATTCTTAAAAACTCCTAAAATAAATCCTTTATTATTATTTAGAACACTATCTGATAATTCTGCAATTAGTTTTTCAGAAAAAATGATATGGTTGTAAAACTCTTTTTTCAATTTAATCAACTCAAAAATTGTAATATTTTTTAGAATTAAATTACTCTTCTCTCCTACTTTTACAGCATGTTTTCTGCCTTTCGAAAAAGATTTAAAAAGCAAATTAAAAGGTTTGTTTAATTCTAAAATATAATTTTTTTTTGGCGTACTCTTTAGCATCAAAAAATTATCAGAATTAAAATTTAAAGAAATTTTTACAAACTTTTTAGGAATGTTTTTTAGCATTTTCTGTTGCAATTCTTGTGTAATTATTTCTCTAGAAAAAACACCTAACTGTTGGCAAAATAAAGGTTGAGCTATGTGTTTAATAAAATATTTTTTTTTCCAAGGAATTGGCATTACGGCTTGGTAATCATTTAAAACTAACACAATCCAATTATCTGCAACAATATCTAAATACCAAGAAAAAGCATAGATTCTGCTTTGTATAGAGTTTTTTATACAAGCATTATATTTGTCTACTTCTAGATTTTTTCTTTTTACGTAAGTTATCATCTTAAGATATAGCAATTTTTATAGTAGATTCATACAAGCGTCTCCAACCTTTCCAACGCAAATAATTGCTTAGCGTTTCATTATGAAAAAGCGTTATAAAGGTTCCGTTTACCGCTTTTACTTCATTTTTTAGATCTCTAATTCTGCCCAAAGATTGTTTTGGGGTTAGTTTCATATAGTCGTTTAAAGTAGTATCCATTAAGGCAAAAGGAAATATTTTTAAAGGCGTTTGAATTTCGAAATCTAAATCGTAAAAATAAAAAGGTGTACAGGTACTGGCTCTAAAACCAACGTTACTTGCATAACCCATAGAATAATCTTCTTCTACTTCTAAATCTATTAAATTTTGATAGGTTTCTGGCAAGTTAAATCTTAAAAAATGTTGTCTAGAACGTATTACTGGCATGTTTGTAATATCTTGTAATCGTTGCTTTTCTTTTTTTAGTAAAGCAACATTTTTCATGGTAAAATAAGAAGGATGCAGCCCCACTATTGCATAATCTACCATTTCTTTTATAAGCAATCTATACTTATTTTTGGAAGCAGAAACATTGGTGTCGAATGTTGTATAATCGCCCACCAAAAAGAAAAAAACAGTTTTAATGTTGTATTGTTTTTTAATTCTTAAAATTTTCTGAAAAGTATTAAAAGGGTCTTTTTTTATTTTAAAAACAACTGCAAAACGATTCCAAACATTTAAAACTCTAAATTTAAAAAGATCATTAAAAAACCCACCAATACTTCTTAACAAACTTTTGTGTTTGTAGCAAAAAGCATTGTCTATATCTAATGTGGATATAAACGCGTAGTTTCGTTTTTTATATTCATATTCTGGAAACTTTTCTTTTAGGGCATTCAAAAATTTATACGCCCAAATATCTACCACTGGCTTTTCTAAGAAATTATTATTAAAAGCCAAACTTTGTTCTGCGGTATAACGACCATGGTTGTCTTTTACATGCGGCAAATATTCTTCATAACGAGAAATTAGATAAAAACTTGCAGCAAAAATATCGAAAGGAATTGAGGATTTTGGACCAGTATTAAAAAAGCACGGCACTTCCTCCCATTTTTGAATATTAATTTCTAAATCGTTTACACCTTGTTGGTATAACAAATTGTTACATTTTATAAAAAATTCGTTTCCTAAAGGTGTTTTTGTATAGGATAGTTTTGGTCCATTATGTGCAACAAATTCTTCTACTTTAGATGTAAAATCTACCGAAATTAATAAAGTACGAGTAAGAATATGTTTAAAGATATAACGAACTCTTGGTGTAATTTTATGGGTGTAAATTAATATCATTTTTATTGAATTGCAGCGTTGCAAAATAATAAAGTTGCAAAGTAGAATATAGCAGTATTCTAAAATACTTGCTTTAACCTACAAAACACATTCATCTGCAAAGCTAAAATACGCTTTTTCGGTAATAATTAAATGATCTAATAATTTAATATCTAAAGTAACGCCTGCTTCTTTTATTTTTTTTGTAAGTTGTTTATCGGCATTACTGGGTTGTAATTTTCCAGAAGGATGATTATGGCACACAATAACACCAACACTTGCCAATTCTAAACCTCTTTTAAATAGTAAACGAATATCTACTACTGTTGCTGTTAAACCGCCTTTACTTAATTGCGTCTTTGCTAAGACTTTATTAGAATTATTTAAAAAAAGCACCCAAAACTCCTCGTGTTCTAAATCGCCAATAATGGGTTGCATTAGATTAAAAACATCTTTACTAGAAGTAATTTTAGGTTTTTCTAATGCTATTTCTAACTGTCTTCTTTTTCCTAATTCTAAAGCGGTTATTATGGTAATTGCTTTTGCTTCGCCTATTCCTTTAAAAGTTGTTAGTTTTTCTACAGATAGTTTTGCGAGTTCATTTAAATTACCATCCACAGATTGTAAAATTCTTTTAGAGAGCGCTACTGCACTTTCTTGCCTGTTCCCAGAACCTATAAGTATAGCTATTAACTCTGCATCTGACAATGCTTTTTTACCTTTTAATAGTAATTTTTCTCTAGGCCTATCATCTAACGCCCAAGATTTTATAGTGAGTTTTTCCATGCTTCAATTTCGTCTAAAATACAAAAATCTATGTTGTCTTTGAAAAATGAGATTTTTTTATTCATTCTTGCGCAACTCTTTATATCTTTGCAATCTATTTCTATATTTAAAATATGAAAATTATTATAGCTGGTGCTGGAGATGTTGGTTTTCATTTAGCAAAGCTACTTTCTTACGAATCTCAAGATACTTACATTATAGATTTTGATGGTGAAAGGTTGAACTATATTAACAATCATTTAGATGTTATTACTAAAAAAGGAGATGCAACTTCTATAAAATTATTAAAAGAAATTGGCATTGATTCTGCAGATTTATTAATTGCAGTTACAGATAGCCAAAACACCAATTTTACAATTTCTGTAATTGGTAAATCTTTAGGTGTTAAAAAAACTATTGCACGAATAGACAATCCAGAATTTTTAGACAACTGCGAAGTTGATTTTAAAAAATTTGGCCTAGATTTTATGATTTCTCCACAAGAACTAGCAGCAAATGAAATTAAAATGCTGCTAAATCAATCTTCATTTAATGATACGGTAGAATTTGAAAGCGGTGTTTTTAATGTCATGGGAACTGCACTTACCTTTCAATCTCCATTAATCGATTTAACCGTAAAAGAAGCTAAAGAGAAGTTCTCTAATATCGATTTTATAACCATTGCTATTAAAAGAGAAAATGTTTCGCAAACCATTATTCCGCGTGGAGATACTGTTTATAAATTAAATGATCAAGTCTATTTTTCTGTACCAAATTACAGTATGAAAGACCTGTATCCTATTATCGGCAAAAAACAATTCAACATTAAAAATGTGATAATTTTAGGCGGAAGTAGTATTGGCGAAAAAACGGCTAGAAACCTTTGTAAAGATAACTTTAAAGTAAAATTAATAGAAAAAAATAGAGAAAAAGCAGAAATGCTTGCCGAAAACTTAAACAATGTTTTGGTAATAAATGGCGATGGTAGAGATTTAGAATTATTAGAAGAAGAAAACATTAGAGAAACCGATGCTTTTATTGCCGTTACGGGTAATTCTGAAACCAATATTATGTCTTGTTTAGTGGCAAAATCTAAAGGTGTTAAAAAAACAATTGCTTTGGTAGAAAACATGGACTATATAGATATTTCTCAAACCATAGGAATTGAATCTCTTATCAATAAAAAATTAATTGCCGCAAGTAATATTTTTAGACATATTAGAAAAGGTGAAATTCTTGCCTTGGCAAATTTACACAATATAGATGCAGAAGTTTTTGAATTTGAAGTACAGGCAAATGCTAAAGTAACCAAGCAGCCAATTAAAGATTTACGCTTTCCTAGAGAAGCTGTTTTTGGCGGAATTATTAGAGACCAAAAAGCCTTAATGTCTTTTGGAAACATGCAAATACAAACGGGTGATAAAGTTATTGTTTTCTGCTTGCCAGAAGCAATTTCTACCGTAGAAAGTCTATTTAACTAATATGGTTTCTTTAAACACTAAAATAATTTATCGTTTTTTAGGAATAACAGCAACGCTAAACGGTTTGTTTATGTTTATTGCATTTCCTTTTAGTGTTTATCATAATGAAACTGCCAAGTGGGGTATCTTAAATTCTGGAATTATTACTGTTTTTATTGGGCTCTTACTTTATTTTTTTAACAAACCAACCAATACAAATATTCAAAAAAAAGAAGGCTATTTAATTGTAACCCTAGGCTGGCTAACACTATCTATTACAGGAATGTTACCTTATTTATTGTCTGGAGCAATACCAAGTATAACCAATGCTTTTTTTGAAACCATTTCTGGGTATTCTACCACAGGTTCTTCTATTTTAACAGATATCGAAGCCATGCCTAAAGGAATTCTTTTCTGGAGAAGTGCTACACATTGGATTGGCGGAATGGGAATAATTGTACTTACCATTGCTATTCTTCCGCTTTTGGGTATTGGTGGTATGCAACTTTTTATGGCAGAAGCTCCCGGGCCTTCTGCAGACAAGTTACATCCAAGAATTACAGATACCGCAAAACGTTTGTATTTAATATATGTAACCTTAACTTTTGCACAGTTTTTATTATTAAAACTTGCAGGTATGACTTGGTTCGATGCAATAAACCACGCAATGGCAACCGTTAGTACTGGCGGATTTTCTACAAAAGCAAATAGTATTGCTTATTACAACGCACAGCCCTTAATACAATATATTATTATCTTATTTATGCTAATTGCAGGAACCAATTTTGTGTTAACCTATTTTGCCTTAAAAGGAAAAGTTCAAAAAGTTTTTGAAAGTGAAGAATTTAAGTATTATTTCTTCGGAATTTTAAGCATAACAACAATTGTAGCTATAACAATTTTGTTTTTTCAGGATTCTAATTTACAAACTACCATAGCGCATCCAAAAGTTTTTGGAGAAACAGAAAGTGCCTTTAGACATGCCTTTTTTATGGTAACTTCTGTTGTAACAACCACAGGTTTTGTAAGTGCCGATTTTACAATGTGGAGTTTCTTTGCAACCGGCATTTTCTTTGCCTTATTTTTCACAGGAGGTTCTGCGGGTTCTACTTCGGGTGGTATAAAAGTAGTACGACATATAGTAATGCTTAAAAACAGTTTTTTAGAGTTTAAAAAATCATTACACCCAAATGCAATAATTCCGGTAAGGTATGATGGTAAAACGGTTAGCCAAACCATTGTTTTTAACATCCTTTCTTTCTTTATTATTTACATGCTAATATTTATAATTGCCTCTGTTATACTTACTTTATTTGGTTTAGATTTTATGTCTGCAATAGGAGCGGCAGCATCTTCTTTAGGAAACATTGGCCCTGCAATTGGCAGTGTAAGCCCTGTAGACAACTTCTCTCATTTATCTATAGCTGCAAAATAGTTTTGCTCTTTTTTAATGCTTATTGGGCGTTTAGAACTTTTTACCGTACTTATATTATTTACACCCTTATTTTGGCGCAAACAATAAAAAGGTTTTCACCCTATATAAAATAGGTTTTCCCCTTTACACTTAACTGTTACTTATCAATAATTTAGCAATTAAAACTAGCTGATTATGATACAAAAAAACTTTTTAAAAATCCTATTATTATTCTTTGTAGGATTTATTTCAAATATATTAAACGCTCAATCTCCCGGTGATATAGCTTTTATAGCATTTAATGCTGATGGTATTGATAACTTTGCTTTTGTAGCCTTAGCAGATATTCCTGCCAATACTTCAATTTGGTTTACAGACAATGAATGGGATGGCATAGACCGATTTAATAACACTAACGAAGGAGAAATTAAGTGGTCATATACAGCTGTACTTACAGCCGGATCTATAGTTGCAATAGCTGGTAACGCTGGAGGTGCTGCTACCATAACAAACGGGCTAGGAACTGTAACAGGTAGTGGTTTAAATCTAAGTCCAGCAAATGAAACTTTGTATGCACTTTTAAGCGAACCAATATCTATTGCAGCAATGCCAACACCAGGGTTTTTAGCAGGTATATCAAATGATTTGTCTGGTGATGGTGTAGGAGTTTTGACAAGCACTGGTTTAACAGATGGCATAAATTTTATAGATTTCGATAATGATAAAGACGGGTTTAAATACTCAGGATTAAAAAATGGTCAACATGCTTTTAGTGGGTATTTACCAAAAATAATGAACAAAGGCTTATGGCAAATTGAAGCAAGTATTGGTGGAAATATTTTACCAATTTCTGGAACATCATTTACTATTATTAATGCTACTTGGAATGGAAGTTCTGATAATAATTGGGAAACGGCCGCTAACTGGACACCAGCAATAATTCCAACTTCAACTAGCGATGTTTTAATTCCAAACGGCTTAACCAGATACCCAACAATTAGTAATGTTGTTAGCGTAGAGTCGGTTACGTTAGAATCTGGCACTACTTTAGTTACCAGATTTAGTCCTTCTTTTACAGGAATTGTAACTTACAAAAGAAGTTTAGTTACAGATAATTGGTATTTAGTTTCTTCGCCTGTTTCTGGCGAAACCATAGAAAATTTAATAGCTAATCATACATTTGCCACCGGTACTGGTGGAGGTAGAATTGGTTTAGCACCTTACGACAACTTTGAAACTACTGGAGGTCTTAGATGGGATTATCAAGTAATTACATCTACCGGACCCGTACTAAAAGGAATAGGATACTCTGTAAAATTAAACGCTCCTGGTGATGTTTCTTTTACTGGAACCTTACATACAGATGACGTTCCAATAGCGCTTACACAAGGTACGTTAAGTGGGGGTAATGATTTTAATTTAATAGGAAACCCGTATACCGCTTATATAAATAGTGGTACTTTTTTAACAGAAGAGGGCATTAATAATTCTAATATAACCAGTGCCACCTTGTGGCTTTGGAATCAGGGAGTAGGACCATCTGGAGCTTACGAAGCTAAAATAGCTGCAGATAATTTTAAAATTGCACCAGGGCAAAGTTTTTTTGTTGAAGCAAATTCAGGTAACAATGTAACTTTTACAGAAGCAATGCAAAGTCATCAAGCTACAGAAACTTTTCAACGTAGTAAACCAAAAATAGAAGTTCACTTATTTGTCAATGATAAAAATTATAACTCTAGACATTTAAAAATCTATTATACAAACCAAGCTACAAGGGGTTTCGATAATGGTTTTGATGGTGAGTTATTTAGAGGTTTTTCAAACCCTTTTGCCATCTACTCTCAATTAATTTCTAATAACAATGGTAAAAATTATCAAATTCAATCTTTACCAGATTCAGATATAGAAACAACAATAATTCCTATTGGTGTAGATGCTATTGCTGGCAAAGAAATTACTTTTTCATCAGAAACTTTAAATTTACCATCAAAGTTAAAAGTATTTTTAGAAGATAGAAAAACAAATACATTTGCAAGATTAGATAAGGGTAAAAGTAATTACAAAGTAACTTTAACTCAAAACTTAAATGGTGTAGGTAGATTTTATTTACATTTAGCCCAAAGCGCGTTAAGTAGCAATAATTTTATTTTAAATACTGTTAGTATATACAAAACAGATGCAACTACTTTAAAAGTAGCCGGTTTACCAATAGGTAAAACTAATCTTTCTTTATTTTCTACTATAGGAAAACAGGTATACAGCACTACTTTTGAATCAAATGGAATTAAAAACATTTCATTACCAAAGCTACAAACTGGTGTTTATTTCGTAAAAGTACAAACTGGTAGTGGTAAAATTAATAAAAAAATAATTTTATAATAAATAACAAATAAGCGGTACTAATACACAACCATTAATCATAACTACCATTCATATAAAATGCTTCAATTTTTGAAGCATTTTTTTTTGTAAATATTATAAATTGATTACTTTTATTGCCCATGAAAAGAGAATCAGAATTTTTATATAAAACTATAGAAAACAAGACGATAACTTGGTTTGAAAATAATAATGAATATTTAGTTTTAGAAAATACTACCGCAGATATTCTAAAAAAATTAAATAAAGGTGTCTCAGTTGTTGAAATTGCAAAAGCATTATCAAAAAAATTAGACGTTCCTTTAGAGAAAACAATTGATTTTATTTTAGATTTAGAAGAAAAATTTTATAAACCTAAAACTACTTTAAAATCAGAAATTATAAATGATTATAAAGATTTAAAAAAACCGCAAGAATTTGAATTTACTAAGTTTTATAAAATAAACAGTACTATCTTTAAAATTAACTTTTTAAGTGAATTTGAACTGTATTTAGTACATCCAAAATTTTCATATTTAGAAACAGAAGCAAAAGAACATCAGCATCAATTTAGTGTTTTTACCAACAACGGCTTTACTTTTTTGTATGTAGACAATTCTTTTATTGGAGCTTGGAGTAAAAAAGATGTGCATTTTTTTCAAGGAAAATTTTCCATGCAACTCATTCAAAAAATTCATCAAAAAGAAGAAAATAAATGGATGGGAGTTTTGCATGCTTCTGCTGTTAGTAATGGCAAAAAATCCATTCTCTTTTTAGGTGATTCTGGTAACGGAAAAAGCACTTCTTTAGCACTTTTACAAGCAAGTGGCTTTACATGTTTAGCAGACGATTTTGTTCCTATAGATGCAAAAAAACAAGAAGTCTATAGTTTTCCT